>DATKMZ010000112.1:0-135768 GCA_035541575.1 Caulobacteraceae bacterium
GTCGTCGGGCAGCACGTCCCAGTGCGCGCTCTCGCTCATCAGATGGCGGACTTTCTTGGCCAGGAAGGTCGAAAGCGCGAACTTCGAGCCGCCCCACGAGGGCATCTTCGGCGTCTTGTCGCCGGCGGGCCGGACCAGCACATCGAGGCCGGCGACGCCGACCAGCTCCCAGACCTGGCCGCCGAACAGGAACGTGTCGCCAGGCTCCAGCACCTCGAGGTAGCCCTCCTCGACCTCGCCGATCTTGCGCCCGACCGTCCCACGCCGGCGGCCGACGACCCGCACGCTCAGCATCGCCGGCGAGACGATCGCGCCGACGTTCATGCGATGGCGCAGCGCCGTCTCTTCGTTGCGCACCTTCCAGAGACCATCGAGGCCCTTCACGATCCGCTTGAAGCGGTCGTAGGTCTTCAGCGCGTAACCGCCGGTCGAGACGAAATCGATCACCGCCTCGAAGTCCTCCCAGGCGAGATCGCGATAGGGTCCGGCCTCGCGCACCTCGTCGTAGAGCGTCAGCAGATCGAACGGCTCGGAGCAGGCGAGGCCCATCACGTGCTGGGCCAAGACGTCGAGCGCGCCCTCGCGCTCGGGCTCTGCGTCGAGCGCGTTCTCGGCGATCGCCTCGCGCGCGGCCTGGCACTCCAGCATCTCGAACCGGTTCGCGGGCACGAAGAGCGCGCGGCTCGCTTCGTCGAGCCGGTGGTTGGCGCGGCCAATCCGCTGCACCATCCGCGACGCGCCTTTCGGCGAGGCGAGCTGGATCACCAGATCGACGTCGCCCCAGTCGATGCCGAGGTCGAGGGTCGACGTGCAGACGACGGCCCTGAGCGCCCCGCGCGCCATCGCCGCTTCGACCTTCCGCCGCTGCTCGGCCGAGAGCGAGCCGTGGTGCAGTGCGATCGGCAGGTTGTCCTCGTTGAGCCGCCAGAGCTCCTGGAAGGCGAACTCGGCCTGGAAGCGGGTGTTGACGAAGACGAGCGCGATGCGGGCGCGTTTGATCGCCTCGTAGACCTCCGGCATCGCGTGCCGCGCGGTGTGGCCGGCCCAGGGCACTTGCCCTTCCGAGAGCAGCACGTCGACCACCGGCGGCGCGCCCGGCAGGCCGCGCACGAGGTCGACGTCATCCTGGGTGGTCGGCGTCAGCCAGCGGCGGATCACGTCCGGGTCGTCGACGGTCGCCGAGAGCCCGACCCGGCGCAGGTTCGGCGCGAACTGCTGCAGCCGCGCCAGGCCCAGCGCAAGCAGGTCGCCGCGCTTGGAAGGCCAGGTGGCGTGGACCTCGTCGACGATCACGCAGCGGAGATCCTCGAAGTAGCGTCGGGCGCCCTCCCAGGCGCAGAACAGGGCGAGCTGCTCGGGGGTGGTCAGCAGCATGTCGGGCGGCTTCACCCGCTGGCGCTGGCGGCGCGAGACGCCGGTGTCGCCGGTGCGGCTCTCGGCCTTGATCGCAAGGCCCATCTCGCCGATCGGCGCCATCAGGTTGCGCTCGATGTCGACCGCGAGCGCCTTCAGCGGCGAGAGGTAGAGGGTGTGGATCCCACGCGGCGCGTTCGAAGGCGGCCGTTCGGAGAGCTCGATCAGGCTCGGCAGGAACCCGGCCAGCGTCTTGCCCCCGCCAGTGGGCGCGATCAGCAGCGCGTGCCGCCCCGCCCTCGCCTTCTCGACCATCGCCAGCTGGTGCGGCCGCGCCGCCCACCCACGCCCCGCGAACCACGCAGCGAAGCGCGGCGGCAGGGTCGTCAGAGCGCGGCCGTCGTCCATGACGGGCCGCTATAGCATGTTCCCGTTCTGTTTCGAGCGGGAGTCGCTCAGGCGAACGTGGCCGCGGCCGTCTTCGAGGGTTCGTCGAACCGGTTGTAGCCGGGCGTGCCGTTGAGCCAGCAGGTCTCGATCAACACCCAGAACGGACCGATGATCGGGATGAAGCCGACGAACAGCCAGGGCCACGACTTGTCCCGGTCGTGGCGACGCTTCACCTGCATGGCCAGCGTCGTCCAGATCATCAGCACGGACATGACGAGCAGGAACACGCTCAGCGCCAGCGCGGCCCCGGGACTGCCGACCAACGCCGGCGCCTGCGCCTGAAAGCCATAGACCGTGAGCAGGTAGCCCCCGTTCGCGACAAATCGGCAGTAGCGATAGGTGCGGCGGTCGAGGCGGCCGTCGAAACTGAAGAGCAGCCACAGAAAGTAGCCGAGGACGGTTCGGCCCTCGGCGCTCGCACGCTTTTGCGCGGCGGGGGCGGGCGTCCTCGGGGCCGGGCGTATCGGAGCGGGCCGATCCGGCGCCGCGCGGGCCGACGGCGGGCTGACGACGCCGCGGCGGCCAAAGGTGGTTGCTTGCGCCATGTTCTACGTCCAAGCGAGGTCCCGCAGGGAGATTGCACGGCATAGTTTTCCAAACGGTGCACGCGCGATCGCCAAGATGCGGACGGCCGCCAGCGGGAAGGCCGATCGGCCGCACGATCATCGCCTCGTTCGCGTTTCGTTTCGCCCCGGGGTGCGCTAGACCGGGCGAGTGAACGCGCCGGCTGCGAGTCTCGACCTGGCTCCCGCGCTCGTGGTCCTGCCCGGGCCGCGGGCCGCGATCGCGGACGGAGCGGCGTCGCGGGCGGTGCGGCCGCCGGACGCGCGCGATCTGTTCGAGGCCGGGCCGGTGCTCATGGCGCATGCGGCAATGACCGCTCGCCGGCTGGGGCTGAACGCGCCGCCGCGGTCCGCGCGGCTCTTCGACGTGCTCGAGCTCTTCGCGTTCGTGCGGCCGGCGGCCTTCTGCGCCCCGTCTGCAGCGGGGCTCGCGATCGCGCTCGGGCTGCCGGAGCCGCGGGGCGCGGCCGAACAGGCGACGGCGCTGCGCGAGGTCGCCGTACGGCTGGTGGCCGAGCTCGCCGAGGCGCCGACGCCCAGCCGCGAGGAGGCGCTGGCGGTCGCCGAGACGCTCGGCCGCGCGAACTGGGCCTGGGCGCCTGCCGCGATCGGCGCCCTGCGCTCGCGCCCGCTCGGCCGGCCCTGGCGCGGCTCGGGCCTCGAGATCTGGTCGCGATTGCCGGAGTGGGAAGACCAGGCGCCGCCTGGCGAGGCTGGGTCGAAGCCGATCGAGCCAGAAGGCGCGGCCCGCCGCCTGGCGAGCCTTCTGGAGCGCGCCGGCCTGGACGAGGCCCGCCCGACGCAGGCGGAGTTCGCGGCCGAGACCGCGTTCGCGTTCCAGCCGCGCGACCGCGAGGGCGAGCCGCGGCTGATGCTGGCCGAGGCCGGCACCGGCGTCGGCAAGACGCTGGGCTACCTCGCGCCGGCCTCGCTCTGGGCCGAGACCAACGGGCCTGCGGTCTGGGTCTCGACCTACACCCGCGCGCTGCAACGGCAAATCGAGCGCGAGAGCCACTCGGTGTTCCCCGACCCGTCGGTTCGGGCGCGCAAGGCCGTCGTGCGCAAGGGCCGCGAGAACTACCTCTGCCTCCTGAACTTCCAGGAGGCCGTGAACGCCTCGGCGCTCGGCGGCGGCGACCTCGTAGGCCTGACGCTGGTCGCCCGCTGGGCCCGGGCGAGCCGCGACGGCGACATGACCGGCGGCGACTTTCCGGCCTGGCTGCCGACGCTGTTCGCCATCGGGCCGGCCGCGCAGGCCTCGCCGGCCAACCTCGTCGACCGCCGCGGCGAGTGCGTCCACGCCGGCTGCCCGCACTACCGCGTCTGCTTCATCGAGCGGGCGATCCGCGCGTCGCGCCGGGCCGACCTGGTGATCGCCAACCATGCGCTGGTCATGACCCAGGCCGCCTACGACGGCGCCCGCACGGCGCGCAAGCAGCCGGCGGACGTCGAGACCGCGCACCTGAAGCGGATCGTCTTCGACGAGGGCCACCACCTGTTCGACGCCGCCGACAGCGCCTTCGCCGCCTGCCTCTCGGGGGCGGAAGCCGCGGAGATGCGCCGCTGGATCCGCGGGCCCGAGGGGCGCGGGCGACGCGGGCGAGGCCTCGAGGCGCGGCTCTCCGAGCTGGTCGCCGAGCGCGACGCCGCCCGGGAGGCGCTGGCGCAGGCGACGCGCGCCGCCGCGGCGCTGCCGGGCGAAGGCTGGTCGGGCCGCATCGCCCCGCCGAACGGCGAGGTCGCGCCGATCGGGCCGATCGAGGCGTTCCTGGTGGCCGTGATCGAGCAACTGCGCGCCCGCGCCGAGCCGTCCGAGCTCGGGATGGAGTGCCAGGCGCGGCCCGCGCTCGAACTGGTCCGCGAGACCGCGGCGGGCGCGGCGCGGGCGCTGGCGGCGGTGGAGGCGCCTCTGCTGGCGCTGGCGCGCCACCTGGCCGACGCGCTCGACGAGGACGCCGACACGCTGCCCACCGGCGATCGCGCGCGGATCGAGGGCGCGCTCCGAGGCCTCGACCGGCGCGCGCGGATGATGCTGCCGGCCTGGCGCTCGATGCTGAAGGCGCTGGAGGAGGACGCCGAGGACGACCCGGACTTCGTCGACTGGTTCGACGCCACCTTCATGTACGGCCGCCTGGTCGACGCCGCCTGCCGCCGCCACTGGGTCGACCCTTCCGAGCCGCTGGCCTCGGCGGTGCTGGCGCCGGCGCACGGCGTCCTGGTGACGAGCGCGACGCTGGCGGACTCGACGCTGGGCGACCCGTTCGCGCTCGCCGAGATGCGCACCGGCTCCGCCCGCTTCGCCGACCGGCCGAAGACGCTCAGGCTCGCCTCGCCATTCGACTACGCCGCTAACGCCCGGGCCATCGTGGTCACTGATGTCGTCCGCGACGACGCGCGCCAGGTGGCCGCCGCGATGCGCGAACTGTTCGTGGCGGCCGGCGGTGGGGCGCTCGGGCTCTTCACCGCGATCCGGCGCCTCAGGGCCGTGCACGAGCGGATCGCCGCGCCGCTCGCGGACAGAGGCCTGGCGCTCTACGCCCAACACGTCGATCAGCTCGAGGTGGGCGCGCTGGTCGACATCTTTCGCGCCGAGGAGCACTCCTGCCTTCTGGGCACCGATGCAGTGCGCGATGGCGTCGATGTGCCAGGCCGCTCGCTGCGCCTCCTGGTCTTCGACCGCGTCCCCTGGCCCCGGCCCGACATCCTGCACAAGGCCCGGCGTATCCGCTTCGGCGGCAAGGGCTACGACGACGCGCTGGCGCGGGCCCGGATCGCGCAGGCGTTCGGCCGGCTGATCCGCCGCGCGGACGACCGCGGGGTGTTCGTCATGCTCGACGCGGCCGCGCCGACGCGGCTGTTCTCAGGCTTGCCGGAGGGAGTCGCGCTCGAGCGGATGGGCCTCGTCGAAGCGATCGAGGCCGTGGCCAGGCATCTGGCCGCTTAGCCGCGGCGTCTACTTCGTGTGACCCTTCGCCGCGGAGATGATCTCGTCGGCCACGGCGAGGCCTGCCCGCGCCGTCGTGTCCGGGCAGTTCTGACCGGCGGGCACGGGCACGTAGATGTTCGACGGGTACTCGGCCTCGAGCTCGTCGCAGGCCGCCAGCGCGTTGTACATGATGCGTTTCTTGAACTCGGTGGCTCCGGCGTCGGTCGAGAGATCGAGGTCGGCGAAGCTGACGGTGCGGGCGAGCGAGAGGACCTCGATCGGCGCGCCGACGAATGTCGCGGCGCCGGTGGTCTCGCGCCGCACCACCTTCGGCGCGATGATCGTCAGGCCCTGGGCGGTCGTGGCCGGCGCATTCGCCGCGGCCGAGTCGGGCTGAGCGAGCGCCCGCGGACCTGGCGCCAGCACGATGCCAGCCGCGGCCGCGAACGTCGCCATCGCAACGAGCCTCGGACGCAGGTGTAGTACAGCTGACGGCATCTATCTCTCTCCCTCACGCTCCCTGACGGCCTTGGTCTCGCTTCCACGTCTCGGCGGCGAACGTCGGGGCCTCATCGAATCTGCATCCAGCCTCCTACGGCAATGCTTGCAGCGTGATGATTCAGATCAATTCGGCCGCTGACCCTCGCAAGCGAGGCGTTTGCGCAACACCCCATCCCGAAGCGACGCTGCGCCTCTGTCGAGCCGCTGCCAAGCTTGACCTAACTCAATGTGGTCGTGAGCCGCGTACTCCAGCCTGCAACCTGCACGTCGGCCAACTCCCATGGGTCGGCGGCAGTCAGGTCGGAGGTTCGACGTGAGTGACGGTCCCTTCCACAGCCTGCGCATCTCCAGGCGCGGCTTTCTCGGCGCCGCGGCGCTGACATCCGGCGCCGCCTTACTGGGCGCGACGCCCGCCGCCGCGGGCTCGAAGTTCAGCCAGACGATGGCGAAATATCAGCCCACGCCCAAAGGCGCGCAGCGCTGCGACGGATGCACACAGTTCCAAGGCCCCGACGCCTGCAAGGTCGTCGAGGGCAAGATCGCGGCGAGCGGCTGGTGCCTGCTCTACGCCAAGAAATGAGGAGCGGCGCATGTCCTTGTCAGCGATCCTGAGGAAACTTGCGGCGATCGCCGCCATCGCGGTCCCGGCCGTGGCGGGCCTCGGCGTCACCAACGCCGCCGCGGTGCCCGCCTTCGCGGTCCAGACCGGCGAGCCCTGCCAGGGCTGCCACGTCGGTGGGTTCGGCCCGCAGCTCACGCCGTTCGGGCGCGAGTTCAAGTTGCAGGGCTACACCCTGCGCTCGAACGACTGGAACGTGCCGCTCTCGGTGATGGCCGTCGCGTCCTACCTGCATACGGCCAAGGATCAGAATCCGCCGCCGGCGCCGTTCGACGCCAACAACAACTGGGCGCTCGACCAGGTCAGCCTGTTCTTGGCGACCGGCATCGGCCAGCACTTCGGCGCGTTCGTGCAAGGCACCTACGACGGCGTCGCCGAGGCCTGGACCTGGGACAACCTCGACCTGCGCGCGGTGACCACGACCAAGTTCGGCAAGCACGACGCCACGCTGGGCGTCAGCCTGAACAACAATCCGTCGGTCCAGGACGTGTGGAACACGCTGCCGGCCTGGGGCTATCCCTACACCGGCTCGGCTCTGGCCCCCTCGCCCTCGGCTTCGCCGCTGTTCAACGGCGCGCTGGCCCAGGCGTCGATCGGCATGACGGGCTACGCCTGGATCGACTCCAAGCTCTATCTCGAAGCCGGCGCCTACTGGTCGCCCCGCGCCAACACGCTGATCCATCTCGGCGCGGACCCGACTTCGCCCGGCGACATCAGCGGCGCCTCGCCTTACTTGCGGGCGGCCTGGCAGCAGGACCTGGGTCCGGGCACGTTCGAGGCCGGCGTATTCGGGATGGAGAGCGAGATTTTCCCCGGGATGGACCACACCACCGGCTTCACCGATCGCTACACCGACGTCGGAGTCGACGGCTCGTACGTCTGGGCGAGAGACAACGGCGACACGATCACCGCCAACGCACGCTACATCCACGAGGACCAGAGCCTGAAGGCGACCTGCACGCTGGAGGGCGCCCCGATCGACAGCTGCGCCGGCAACCGGCTCGATGATTTCCGCATCGACGGGTCTTACTACTGGCGGGGCAAGATCGGCCTCACCGCGCAGGTGTTCGACACCACCGGCTCGGCAAATCCGGTGATCTACGCCGGCAACAGCACCTTCAAGCCCGACAGCTCCGGCGTGATGCTGCAGATCGACGGCACGCCCTGGGGTGACGGGAAGGGGCCGCTCGGCAAGCGCTTCAACACCCGGGTCGGGCTCCAGTACACGGCCTACGGCCACTACAACGGCGCGCGGACCAACTGGGACGGCGCTGGGTCGAACGCCAGCGACAACAACACGCTGCGGCTCTTCATCTGGTCGGCCTACTAGCCGGGGTAACACGCGCGCCCGCCTCGCGGGCAACGGCCAAGTCCATCCGGACGTTTCGCAAGGAACGCCCGGATGGACCGCGTATGATGCAAGCCCGCTACTCTGCGACCAATCAGGCGCTGCACTGGATCACAGCCGCGTGCATGTTCGCGATCCTACCGCTCGCCTGGGTGATGACCCATGCGAAGGAGGGCACGCCGTACTCGGCGGCGCTCTTCAACTGGCACAAGACGCTCGGCGTAATCGTCCTCGTCGTGACCGCGATCCGGATCGTCTGGCGCTTCCGCGAGCCGCCGCCGCCCTACCCGCCCGGCGTCGCGAGGTTCGACCAGACGCTCGCGCACGTCGTCTACTGGCTCTTCTTCGCCGTGCTGCTCTGGATGCCGATCACCGGCGGCCTGTTGACCCTTTTCGGCGCCCACCCAATCCGGTTCTTCAACCTGATCGCGACGCCGCAGCTGGTCGCGCCGGACCGCGACTTGGCGGCGCTCTTCGGCGCTCTTCACTCGGCCGGCCAATGGGCGGTCTACGCGTTGATCGCGCTGCACCTCGCGGCGGTGGCCTTACATCTGATCTGGAGCAGGGACGGCGTGCTCGGCCGCATGCTGCCCGCCAACGCCGCCGAGCCGCGCCCCGTCCGACCGACGCCCCAGCGCGGCGAGGCGTTCTCCAGACGAGCGGCCTCGCTGGCGTCGAAGTCGTCATAGCCTCCGTCGCGCCGGCCAAGCGCAGGCGGAGCATCCGGCGGGGGAAGGTCGATCAAATTCTTCCCCCCTTCGGGGAGAAGGTCTGGTCACGCTCGCCGGTCGCGGCCGAAGTTGGGTTCGGCGCTCTCCTGGCCGGCGGCGACGATGCCGAGCCGGATCTCGCGGGTGCGGGTGAAGAGCTGTTGCAGCTTCTCGCCCTCGCCCCAACGGATCGCCCGCGAGAGCGCCTGCAGGTCCTCGATGAAACGCCCCAAGATCTCGAGCACCGCGTCCTTGTTGGTCAGGAACACGTCGCGCCACATGATCGGGTCGGAGGCGGCGATGCGGGTGAAATCGCGAAAGCCGCCGGCGGAGTACTTCATCACCTCGCCTTGCGTGACTTCCTCGAGGTCGGCGGCGGTGCCGACGATGTTGTAGGCGATCAGGTGCGGCAGGTGCGAGGTGACCGCCAGCACCAGGTCGTGGTGCCGCTCGTCCATCAGCTCGACCCGCGCGCCCAGCGCCATCCAGAAGTCGGTGAGCCGCTCGACTGCGGCGAGGTAGGGCGCGTCGGCGCGCTTCTGCGGCGTCAGGATGTTCCAGCGGTTCTCGAACAACGTCGCGAACCCGGCGTCGGGTCCCGACTGCTCCGTGCCGGCGACCGGGTGGCCGGGGATCACGAACACGTTCGGCGGCGCGTTGGCCGCCATCGCCTCGGAGACCGCGCCCTTGACCGAGCCGACGTCGGTGACGGTGCAGCCCGGCTTGAGGCCGGCTGAGGCGGCGGCCAGCGCCGGCCCCATCGCCATCACCGGCACCGCCAGCACGACCAGGTCGGCGCCCTTCGCGGCCTCCGCAGGATCGGCGTAGACGGCGTCGGCGATGGCCAGTTCTTCGAGCCGCGCCCTGTGCGCCGGATTCGCGTCGGCGACCGCGATCTCGCCGACTGCGCCCTTGGCCCTGGCCGCGCGCATGATCGACGACCCGATCAGGCCGCCGCCGATCACCGCCATGCGGGCGTAGACCGGTTCTTTGCGGGCGGCGCTGGTTGTTGGCTGGTCGGTCATGGCGGGCTCCTTGGCCGGAGACCGTCTCGATCAAGACCCTGCCGCCGACCTTGCGGCTGGGGTCAAACGTCCCGGGCCGCTCGCTATCTGGGCGAGCGGTAGTAGCGGCGGCGAAGGCGGGCGGCGCGGGTCACGGGCGGCCTCCTAGCGGCGCCGGCGCGCCCCGGTCAAGTCTCCGGGTCAGCCCTTCGCCCAGAGCCAGTCGCCGCCGTCGACGCCGGCGTCGGGATTGTCGACGACGTAGATCAGCTTCGTCTGCGGGCCGGCGCAGCGGCGCTGGATCGTGGCCGAAGCGGTCCCGCCCGGTCCGAACGCCGCCTCGACGTGGAAGTACTTCGGCGCATTCTTGATCAAGAGGACCCCGTCCTTGAAGTCGCCGGTCAGCTCGTGCAGCCCGGCGCCGGCGAAGGTCCAGCGCCCCTCGTCGTTCAGGTGGACCTGATAGTCGGCCATCGGCTTGGTCACGTCGATCGTCGTGTCGATTGCGAACTGGAAGCCGTCCGCCAGCGGCTCCAGCGTCTTGGCCTTCGCGAAGCTCAGCAGCACGTCGCAGGGCTGGTCGGTGGCGGGATCGGCGACCGCGTCGGCGTAGCGGTCGGCGTGCCCGCCGGTCTCCTCGTCGATGTGGTCGGCCTGGGCCCGCGCGACCGGCGCGGCGAGCGCCAGCAGCGCCAGACCCAGCGACAGCTTCAACGCGGCGCCCATCTCTTCCTCCCGATGTCCGGCCGATCTTGGAGCCTGGCTTTCGCCCGGTCGAGGGCCAAGATTTTGTATGTCATACAAAATTTGTATTGCGTTCAAAACAACGTCGGGTAGGATGAGCGCATGCTCAAGGCGGTCCCGCAGCTCGAGCCGGCGGCGCCGGTCAAGCCCGGCCAGCGCATGCGCTCGCGGCTGTTGGACGCGGCGGCTGCCAGGTTCAAGGCGTTCGGCCTGGCGGACGTGTCGGTGGCCGAGATCGCCGCCGACGCCGGCGCCTTCCCGAGCCAGGTCACCTACTACTTCGGGACCAAGGAGGCGCTGTTCGTCGAGGCCGCCTGCCGCGAGATGCTCTACCTCGCGCGCGACGCCGAAGCGGCCTCGTCGCATCCGCAGAACGAGGACGACTACCTCGAGACGATGGTGCGCAGCGTGATCGGCGCGCCGGGGCTGAACCTCTTCGTCGAAGCGCTGGCTCTGGCGCACCGGCGCCTCGACCTCCAGCCCCTGGTTCAGCGCACGTTCGAGCGTCTCGACGCCGAAAGCGAGCGGGCGCTGAAGGAGCACCGCGCCCGCCAGGGCCTGGCGCCGGCCAGCACTGCGGTCGCCGCGCACCGGTTCTGGGTCATCGCGCTCGGGATGAGCGCGCGCGGCGGCGCCTCGGGCGAGGCGCCCGAGTTCCTCGCTCAGGAGATGCTCGCGCTGCTCGGCTGGCGCGCCAACGCACGCAAGACGCCGAAGCAGAACTAGGGGAGACGGAACCCATGCTGATGGAGCGTATCCAGCGCAAGACGCCGCCGGGCTTCGATGTCGAACGGCACATGGCCGAGCTCGAGACCGACGGCTTCACGGTCATCGAGGACTTCCTGAGCCCGGCCCAGATCGCGGCCTTCCGCGAAGGTCTGAAGCCGTACCTCGGCACCTACCGGGGACGAAATCCGTTCGAGGGACACACGACCGAGCGGGTCTACACCCTCGTCGGCCGCGGCAAGGTGTTCGAGGACTCGGCCTCGGACCCTCGCCTGCTGGCGATCCTCGACCGGCTGCTGCGGCCCAACTACCTGCTCAGCGCCAACCACGCGATCTGCATCTATCCGGGCGAGAAGGCGCAAGGCCTGCACTTCGACGACGGCTTCTATCCGTTCCCCAGGCCCCGCCCGGCGTTCAGCATCAGCACGATCGGCGCGATCGACGCCTTCACGCCGCAGAACGGCGGCACGGTGATGTACCGCGGCAGCCACAAGTGGTCCGCCGAGCGTGCGATGGCGATGCGCGCGGCGCTGGCCCGCGGCGAGAGCAACGAAGACACCCGCGCGGTCAACCATCTCACCATGCCCGCGGGCGCGCTCTGCGTCTTCCACGGCACGCTGCTGCACGGCGCCGGCGCGAACCAGACCGACGAGCCCAGGCTCGCCTATACCAACCACTACTGCGAGCCCTGGGCGCGGCCGCAGGAAAACTTCTATCTCGGCGTGCCAAAGGAGAAGGTGCGCGGCATGAGCCGCGAGCTGCAGATCCTCCTGGGTTACGAGCTGCTGCAGGAAAAGAGCATCATGGGCCAGGTCGGCGGCTACAACCCCGCCAAGACGCTCGACCCGGATTTCGTCCTGCCGGTGCTGCGCTAGACGAGGCTGCAGGCCTGCGAACGTCCGCTGTCGGACGCCGTTTGCGACCCTAGAGCACGATGGGGTCAGGTGGAATCCTGACCGCTGAATCGTGCTCTAGAATCAGAAGCATAGAGCCTGATTCAGGGTTCGACTCGAACCCATCAGGTTCTAGCGGGCCGTCGATGACACGCTCTCCAATTGCTTCGCTTCTCGGCTCATCATGTCGGTGATGCTGGCGCGCTGCATCCATCCGGGATTGCTCGCGTCGGTGGCGTAGAGCGCCTTCAGGAAAGCCAGGTCGCTCGCCGTCGCCTCGGTGACGCCGTCAGCGTCGGCGCAGCCTTGGACGAGAGCGTCGAGCACGCTCGCCAGCGGGCCGCAAGTCTGCGAGGGGTTCGTCTTGGAGAGGCCGAGCACCCCGACATAGTCTCCGACCAAGATCTCGTCATGGTCAGCCAGCACGCGGGCGTCGACCACGACCACTACGGCCGCGAACGCGCTGGTCATCTCCGACGTGAGGCGACTGCCTGCCACGCCGCCTCCGGCGCCGCAGCAAGGGTCGTCGATTGTCGCCGGACCGCCACCGAGGTTAGCCTGACTGCCCCCCGTGAACGAGGAGCCGCCACCCATAGCCGCTGAACGGCCGATCGAGACTGTGACGGCGCGGCCCTCGCCGCCCGATGCGGTCACGTACCATGCCTGAATCGGGTACCGCACCGTGGCGATCCGTTGCGTCTGGTCCGGGTAGTGGTAGCCGAGCAGCGCGGGCTGGTGCTTTTTGATGTAGTCAAGCACCGACTGCGGGTCGTCGCTGACCAAGATGGCGAAGTTGGCGTGACAGGTCGCCGGGGCCACCGGCGCTCCGACGCGCTTGGCCAGATCGACGACGCGAGCGACTATCTTCGCGCCTCTCTGCGGGTCGATGCCTGCGATCCTTGCGCACACCGGCACATGCCACCTTGGCAGTTGGCCGATATGCGTCGGCGTAGCGTGGGACTGGACGAAGGCGTGGACCGCAGCTTCGGGCGGCGGCTTACTTGGCAGGCTCGGCGTCACCGTCACGCTTTGCACCGTCGTCGGAGGCTCAGGCGACGTCGTCTGAGCCGGAGGCTTCGTGGGCGGGTCTGCTCTTGCGACGGCGGCCGTCAACGTCAGGCCGACCGCCAGCGTTGTCATTGCTCGTCGATGCAATGGTCGCATTCGGCCTCACCGCCAGGCCCCCGCTCGGGCCTGCGCCTATTGTTGGCGGTATAAACGCCGGACCAGGAGGCGCAACTTCGCTTCGCGCTGATCGTGGCGACGTCCGCTTCCTGGCGGGTTCAGGCCCGCCCGGTCACCACGATCAGCGGATCGCAACGGCTGCCGTCGGCGAGCATGCGGGCCTCGACGTCGGTGAAGCCGGCCTCGCGCAGGTAGAGCGCCACCAGCCGCGCGTGGTCGCGGTCGCCGGTGCCAAGCCAGATCGCCATCGCCTTGGTCGGAAAGCAGCGGTTGGAGAAGCTGACCGCGATGAACCCGCCGGGCCTCAGCACGCGCCGCGCCTGCGAGAGCACCGTCACTGGCCGCTCGAGGTACTGCACGCCGACACAGATCGTGGCCGCGTCGATGGAGCCGTCGGCCAGCGGCAGGACGGGATCGCGGTTGAGGTCCTGCACGAACCAGCGGCTCAGCTGCGGGTTGGCCGCCAGCTCCTCGGCGTTCATGCCGTGGCCGATCACCTCGGCGTAAGCGACGTCGCCCGGCAGGTGGCTGACGCAGCTGCTCATCAGGTCGAGCACCACGCCGCCCTCGGGCAAGGCCCCCCGGTAGAACTCTGTCAGCGCCGCGATCGCCCCATCGTCGATGTGCGTGCAGAGCCGCGCCTCGGCGTAGAACGCAGCGTCGTCGGCGCGGTCCTCTTTCTCGAATGACCAGGGCGGCAGGTCGGCGAGGGTGAGCTCAGGCGGCATCAGCCCTTCAGGAACGCCGCGAGCGCCTCCACGAGGGCGCGGTTGTGCTCTTCGAGGCCGATGGTGATGCGCAGGTGGTTGGGCAGGCCGTAGTTGGCGACGCCGCGGACGATCAGGCCGCGGCTGGCGAGGAACGCCTCGGCCTCGGGCGCGGTCTTGCCCGGCGTCCTGGGGAACTCCACCAGCACGAAGTTGGCCCCCGAGGGCGTCACCGGCAGGCCGAGGCCGCCGAATTGCTGGGTCAGCCACGGTCGCCACTTCAGCACGTGCGCCTTCGACTTCGCCTGGAACGCCTCGTCCGCGAGCGCGGCGACGGCGGCGGCGAGGCCGGGGACCGAGACGTTGAACGGCGGGCGGATGCGGTCGATCGCGTCGGCGATGCCAATCGGCGCGTAGGCCCAGCCAACCCGGAGCGCGGCCAGGCCGTGCAGCTTGGAGAAGGTGTGGGTGACGATGACGTTCTGCGCCGCGCGCGCCAGCGGCAGCCCGTCGGTGAAGTCGGGCGCATCGCAGAACTCGGCGTAGGCGGCGTCGACCACGAGCACGACGCTCGGCGGCAGCGCCGCCTGCAATCGGGCCAGCTCGTCCGCGGTGGTGTAGGTGCCGGTCGGGTTGGCCGGGTTGGTGACGAACATCAGGCGCGTGCGCTCGTCGACGAGGCCCAGCATCAGGTCGACGTCGATCCGCTGGTTCGGCTCCTTCGCGCTCCGCACCTCGGCCTGGCAGGCTCTGGCGCCGATGCCATAGGCCCCGAAGGCGTATTCGCCCTGCACGATGTTGTCGCCGGGCTCGAGGAACACCTGGTTGATCAGATGCAGCAGCTCGTCGGTGCCGCAGCCCAGCACCAGGCGCTCGGGCTCGAGGTTCCAGCGCTCGGCGATGGCCGCGCGAAGCACCGTGCCGCGGCCGTCGGGATAGAGGTTGAGGTCGGACGCGGCGGCGAGGAACGCCTCGCGCGCCTTCGGGCTGCAGCCGAGGATGTTCTCGTTGCCCGACAGCTTGACCGGATGCGCCACGCCCTCGGCAGTCGACTTGCCCGGCTTGTAGGGCGTGATGTCGAGGATGCCGGCCTTGGGTTGCGGGCGTCCGGCGGCGAAGAGGTCCTGGTTGGGCGCGGCGGTCATGACGAGCGGCTCTTACACGGCCCGCCGGCCGCGCGCACCCTCCGCTAGTAGACGCGCGGCGCGGACGCCACCCGCAGCGGTCCGAGCCAGACGCCGCCATCGCGGAACGTCAGGCGCAGGTCGTTCGGCGCCGCGCCGGTCGATAGCGCCCCGGCTGGCGGCGTCGGGCCAGCCGGGTGGGCGAGGCGCAGCATCGCGCCCAGGCTCTGCGGCGTAAGCTCGAGCACGCCGACGATCCGCCCGTCGTTGCCGACGGCGACGCCGCCGCCCTTGGCCGCCACCGCGACGCCGCCGGCCGCCACCTCGAAGTCGTGCACGTCGAAGGTGCCGCCGCCCGCCGACCAGGCGGCGATCGCCGAGCGCCAGTTGTGGCCCCGCAGGTACTGGGTGTGAGAGACCACGCCGTCGACCTTGGCGGTCACAGGCCCCGGGCCTGCGACGGCGCCCAGCCAGCCGACCGGATTCGCGACGCCGCCCGTCACGCTGGCGAACGCCGCCTCCTGATGGCCGGGGCCGGCGCGCGTGTAGGCCTGCACGTTGGCCGCCGACGCCAGCGCGAACGGCTTGGCGCCCAGCGCCGGGGTGAAGACGAGATCGTCGCCTTCGAGCGAGAGGCGCGGCAGCTCCTCCGAGACGTCGATGCTGCCCCGCAGCGCCTTCGCCTTGACGCTCACTGCGCCGTTTTCGGGCCGCACGAAGCCCAGCCCCGCCGGCGCGAAGAAGACCCAGTGGATAGGCGCGAAGGCGTAGGCCTCGGTCTTCAGCGACGTCGTCGCCACGGCCCACCCCGAAGGGTCGGCGACGCGAAGGTTCGTGAAGTCCAGGTCGAGCCGGAACGGATAGCCGCCCGCGTGGCGGCCGTCCCAAGCAACGACCCAGCCGGCGTGGCGCATGTGCGCGGCGGCCGCATCGAGCCGGCGCTCGGTCTCCCGCATCAGCCACACCCAGGCCAGGCTCCAGACCGCCGCAAGGATCAGCACCGCCGCCCACGGCAGCCAGAGCCCCAGCCGGCGCGGCTTGCGGTCGGGGGCGGGGCCGCTATGGGTCTCGTCAGTCCAGGGTGTCGGGGCCAAGCGCTTGAGTCTGAGGGACGGGAACTGGGTGTTCGGCTACGGCTCGCTGATGTGGCGGCCAGGGTTTGCATATCTAGAGAAGGAACCGGCGACGCTCCATGGGCGCCGGCGCGCGTTCTGCATCTATTCGGTCCACCACCGCGGCACGCACGAACGACGCGGCCTGGTGCTGGGGCTGGCGCCGGGCGGGGCGACACGCGGGATCGCCTACCGCATCGCCGACGCGGCCTGGCCCGCGACCTACGCCTACCTGATGGAGCGCGAGCAGCCGACAGAGACCTACGTCGAAGCGCGCGTGGCGGTCCGGCTCGCGGACGGGCGGCGTATCCAGGCGCTGAGCTTCCTCTCCGACCGCAGCCACCCGCAGTGGGCAGGTCCGCTCAGCCTCGAGCACCAGGCCGAGCTGATCGCCGGCGCGACCGGCCTCTCCGGCCGCAATACCGACTACCTCGCCGACCTCGTGGAACACCTGCGCGAAGCCGGCATCCACGACCGCGCGATGGAGACGCTGCTGGGGATGGTGCGGGCGCGGGAGATGGCGGGCGGTCACGGGTAGCCTGGAACGTGGCCTTGCGCCCCCTCCCCACTCGCCTGCGGCAGGCCCCTCCCCCGCTCTGCGGGTGAGGAGCGAGTCGCGCGACCTCGTTCCTCCCTCGTCAACGAATGCAGGAGCCTACAGCTCCAGCAGCGCGTTCGACGCGGTCTCGATGCGATCTTGCATCTCGCGCATGAACTCGGCGCGCTTCAGGCCGGCCGGCAGCGGCGGCAGGAACTCGAACACGATCGTTCCCGGCCGCCGCAGGATCCCGTGCGCCGGCCAGTGGACGCCGGAGTTGGTGGCCACGAGGTGCGTCGGCAGGCCGAGGTCGCGGTAGAGCCCCGCCACGCCCGGCTGATAGTCGCCGGCGTGGCCCGGCTCGCCGCGGTGGCCTTCCGGGAAGATCAGGATCTGGCGCTCCTCGGCGAGCCGGTCCTTCCCGTCGCGCACCATCTGCCTGAGCGCGCTCGTCCCGCCCTCGCGGTCGATCACGATCATCCGTCCCTTCCAGGCGTACCAGCCGAAGTAGGGGATCCACGCCAGCTCCTTGCGCATGACGAAGCACGCGTCGGGCAAAGTGACGAACTGCGCGAAGACGTCGAACATGCACTGATGCTTGGCGGCGACCAGCGCCCGGCCGGTCGGCACGTGTTCGCGGCCCCGCACCTCGACCCGGATGTCGCAGCAGACCCGCAGCAGCACGACGACGCCGCGCGCCCAGAACCGGAACGCCGCCGTGAGCCAGCTGCGCGGCGCAAGCAGCACCGGCAGGCAGAGGTTCACCAGCGCCAGCGACCAAAGGTAGAAGAGCGCGGCGAAGAGCAGCGAGCGCGCATAGGTCATCCGGTCAGGCCGCCTTCGCCGCGGGCTTCGGCTCGAGGCCGAGCAGCGTCTCGCGCGCCAGCACCGCGAGGTACTTTGAATACTCCAGGATCATCCGTTCGGCCCCGATGCTCGTCTTCCACCACCCGCCGGCGCTGACCTCGCTGGTCACGATCGGATAGGGCGTGATCTGCGCCTCCGGGATCGCGGCGTGCAGCTCGAGCCGCGCCCGGGGCATGTGATAGTCGGCCGTGACCAGGATCAGCGTGCGGAAGCCCTTCGAGCGCGCCCAGTCCGCCGTCTCCTTGGCGTTGCCGAGCGTGTTGGCGGCTTCGAACCCGAGATCGACGCAGCAGTCGTAAACCGGCTTGGAGGCGCCGGTGATGGTCTGCAGCTCGCCGCGGGTGACGTGGCGGCTGACGCCGCTGATCAGCATGCGCTTGGCCTTGCCGGCCTGCAGCAGCGCCAAGCCGGCGGCGATCCGCTCGCCGGAACCGCCGGTCAGCGCGACGATGCCGTCGGCGACGGGCGGATCGGCGGCCGGGGTCAGGCGGTCGATACGCGCGGCGAACGCGAGCAGGCCCGAGGTCCAGACCAGGAGCACGACGAAGATCGCCGCCAGCGTGCGCATCGCGCCCTCAGGGCCGTCCGGCGAGGACGGACATGGCGGTGACGCGCGCGGTCACCGCCGCCACCAGCGCGCCCAGGATCGGGAACGGCGCCGGCGCGGCGAGGTCGCGCCAGGCGATCGGCAGCAGCGCCGTCAGCTGCTCGTCGCCCGCCAGCAGCGTCTTGACCGCCGCCGCCCCTATCACCGCCAGCAGCGCGCCGACGAGCCCGGCCTGCGCGGCCGACCGGGCGAACCGGGCCTGGAACAGGCGGGCGATGTAGCCGTCGGTCGCACCGGCCAGATGCAGCGCCTCGACGACGTCGCGCCGCGCGGCGAGGCCCTGGCGCGTCGCGAAGGCGACCACGGCGCCCAGCACGCCGAGGATCAGCAGGAACAGCGCGGCGGCCGAGGTCTCGATCGCCGCGCCGGCGCGCATGATCTGGGCGCTCCAGCGGGTGTGGTCGTCGACGTCGGCGTCGATCCCGGCCGCCTGCAGCGCGCGTTTGAGGTCGGCGGCCGAGGCGGGCGCCTTGCGGTCGAGCTCGACGGCGATCAGTCGCGGCGTCGGCAGGTCGGGCGGCAGCGCGCCGCCGCCGATCCAAGGCGCGATCAGCGCGTCGGCCTTGGCCGCGTCCAGCGCCTTGGCCTCGGCCACGCCCTTGACGCCGGCGACCACCTCGGCCGCGCGCGCGGCGGCCTCGTCGGGCGTGTCGGTGCCCTGCGCGCGCACGACCACGGTCGCCGAGCCCACCAGCTCGGTGCGCCAGCCGACCGCCGCCCGCTCGCCGGCCAGAGCGCCCATCGCCGCGAGGCTCGCCAGGAACGACAGCGCCGCCACCACGAACAGCAGCGCCCAGTCGCGGCCATCCTCGCGCGGCAGAAGCGGCGCGGGCCACCAGCGGTTGGCGTCGAAGACGAGACTCATCCGTCGAGTTCTGGATTGAAGCCGGGCGCCTGCGCAAGCCGGCCCTCGTGCAAGTTCAGCACCGGCATGCCGGAGCGGACGACGAGGTCGCTGTCGTGGCTGGCGATCAGCACCGTCGCGCCGACCCGGTTGAGCTCTGTGAAGAGGCGCAGGATGCGCAGCGCCATCGCCTCGTCGACGTTGCCGGTCGGCTCGTCGGCCAGCAGGATGTCGGGCCGGTTGATCACGGCTCTGGCGATGGCCAGCCGCTGCTTCTCGCCGCCCGACAGCGCCGGCGGCATCGCGTGCATCCGGTCGCCCAGGCCCACCCAGGCCAGGAGATCGGCGACGTCGCCGCGGTAGGCCGCGGGCTTTCGCCCGGCGATGCGCGGCGCGAGCGCGGCGTTGTCGAACACCGTCAGGTGGTCGAGCAGCCGAAATTCCTGGAACACGACGCCGATCCGCCGGCGCATCAGCGGCCGGTCCGCGCGCTTCAGCAAAGCCAGGTCCCGGCCGAAGATCTCGATCCGCCCGCGCGAGGCCTGCTCGGCGAGATAGATCAACTTCAGCAGCGTCGACTTGCCCGAGCCGGAAGGTCCGGTGAGGAAGTGGAAGGAGCCGCGGGGCAGCTCGAAGGTGATGTCCTTGAGCACCTCGGCGTCGCGGCCGTAGCGCATCGAGACGCCATCGAAGCGCACGACGGCTTCGGGCGAACTCGGGTCCAAGGGGTCAGCGGGCCGAGCGTTGGGCTTCCTGGACATGAGAGCCGAAATCGGCAACCTCGAACGGGGTTTGGCTCGGGCGTCCGATTCGCGGTTCATGATACTGACCTGTCCGCAGTGCGCCACCGGCTATTTCGTCGAGGATGGCCAGATCACAGCCGAGGGACGCTCGGTGCGCTGCGCTCATTGCGGCCACCGCTGGACCGCGTTCCCAGAAACGCCGCACGACCTTGCGTCCGACGGCGCGGCCGCGTTGGCGTCCCAGGCGCCTCTGAAACCGGCCGTCTCGCCGGTGTCTGAAGCCGTCGTCACGCTCACCGGCGACGATCTGCCGCGCCAGTTCCGCAACCGCGCCGAGGAAGACCGGCGGATGCGCCAGGCGGCCATCAACGGCGCGATCTGGGCCGCCGCGGCGGTGGCCGTGGCCATCGTGGTCGGGCTTGGCGTCGTCTTCCGCGAGGCGGTGGTGCGCGCCTGGCCGCAGACGGCGTCGGCCTACGCCGCGATCGGCCTTGCGGTGAACCCGACCGGCCTCGTTATCGAGCAGGTGCGCGCCGACCCGGCGCTGCAGGAGGGCCACGCCGCGCTCGCCATCTCGGGCGTCATCCGCAACGTGGTCGGGCGCGACGTCACCGCCCCGCCGCTGCGCATCACCCTGCTGAACGCCCAGGGCAAGCGTGTCGCGGGCCAGATCGCAGCGCTCGGCAACGCCCGCATCCCGCCCGGCGAGACGCGCCACTTCGTGACCTCGATCTACGATCCGCCTTTCTCCGCGGCGAACCTGCAGGTCGACTTCGCGCCCGGCGCGCACGGGGCCATGAGCCGCGTCGCCGCGCAAACGCCGTCCGCGCAGGCCGCGCCGATGATCGCGCTCAGGGGACCCGCGGGCGAGCCACCGGCAACCGCGCCGCAGCTCCCGCCGGGTCCCGCGGCCGCGCCGCCGCCGGCGTTCTCGGCCGCGGTCGCCACCGCGCCGACCTCGACGCCTCCGCCCGCATCGACCCCGGCCCCCGCGCCGACCAACGCGCCCGCCAAGCCATGAGCGCCCAGCCAGCGAGCCTCGAGGTCCTCCTCGCCGAGGCGGACGTGACGGCGCGCGTCCAGGCGCTGGCGGACGCCCTGGCGCCGCGCGTCGCCGACGACGCGGTTGCGGTCTGCCTCCTGACCGGCGGCCTGTGGTTCGCCTCGGACGTGACGCGAGCGCTGGCCCGGCTCGGCAAGCACGTGGCGTTCGACGCGCTGTGGCTCGCCTCCTATGGCGATGCGAAGTCGAGCCGAGGCCGCTGCCAGGTGCGCGCCGACCTGCAGCGCCCCTTGGCCGGGCGGCAGGCCATCGTGCTCGACGACGTCGTCGACACGGGCCTTTCGCTGAGCGAGGCCGCGCGGCTCGTCCGCGACGCCGGCGCGCGCGAGGTGATCACCTGCGTCTTCGCCCGGAAGCCCTGGCCGACGCCGCGCGCGATCGAGCCCGACTTCGCCGCCTGGGACGCCCCGGCCCGGTTCCTGGTCGGCTATGGCATGGACGCCGAGGGCGGCTTCCGCGGCCTGCCGTTCATCGCAGCGGCGGACTAGAGCCTGACGGGTTCGAGTCGACCCTGACTCAGGCTTTACACTCTTGATTCTAGAGCACGATTCAATTCAGCGGTCAGGTGATTCCACCTGACCCCACCGTGCTCTAGGTCTCCTCGTCCGCCAGCGCGCCGGGACGACCGCCGCGCAGCTTGATCACCGCGAGCGCCACGACGCCCACGCCGAGCCAGGCGAGGCCGGCGATCTTGGCGTTGGTCTGGGCGTTCACGAGCACGTAGGCGATGATCGCAAAGCCGAGCATCGGCGCGATCAGATGGCGGCCCCACCGCCGGCTCTGCTGGCGGCCGACGAACCAGACCACCACCGACAGGTGCAGCGCGAGGAAGCCCGTCAGGGCGCCGAAGTTCACCATCGAGGTGAGCAGCTCGAGCTGGTCGGCCAGCGCGACGCCGAGCACGAGCGTCACGACGGCGGTCAACAGGATCGCCAGGTCCGGCGTCTGGCGGCGCGCGCCGACGCGGGCCAACAGCTTCGGCAGCATGCCGTCGCGCGCCATGCTGTAGATGAGGCGCGCGGTCGCTGCCTGCGCGGTCAGCGCGGCCGCGAGGCCCGAGAACAGCACGCCGAGGATCGACACGGCCCAGCGCATCGGCTCGCCGCCGACCCGTGTGGCGACCACGAAGAACGCCTTCGCCGCCTCGTCGCCCGGCGCGAACGAAGGTCGGTCGAGCACGAACAGCGAGGCGAGGTAGGTCTGGGCGATGAAGAGCCCGGCCGCGAGCAGCAGCGAGAGCATGGTGGCGATCCCAACGGCGCGCGCGCCGCCCTTGGCCTCCTCGGTGAGCGTGGAGATGGCGTCGAAGCCAAGAAAGCTCAGCACGGCGAGCGACAAGGCCCCGAAGACCAGCGGCGCCGTCACCTTGTGCGCGTCGAACAGCGGCGCCAGCGTCAGGTGAGCGCCGGCGACGCCCCGGGCAAGCCCAACGAGACAGAGCGCCATGAAAACCCCGAGCAGCAGCAGCTGCAGCGCCAGCATCGCGACGCTCACCCTGGCGGTGCTCTCGATGCCGAGCAGGTTGAAGGCAGTGTTGACCGACAGGAAGAACGCCACCAGCAGCGGCTTCGGCGCCCAGGGCATCACCGCGTTGATCGCCACGGCGCAGATCACGTAGACCAGCGTCGGCAGCAGCATGTAGTCGAGCAGCAGCGCCCACCCGGAGAGGAACCCGGCGCTCTCGCCGATGCCGCGGCCCGCGTAGGCGTAGACCGAGCCGGCGACCGGGAACGCGGCCGACATGGTCATGTAGCTCAGCGCCGTGAACCCCATCGCCACGAGGCCGACGAAGTAGACCAGCGGCACCATGCCGTGGCTGGCGTTGTAGACGAACCCGAACGAGCTCCACGGCGCGATCGGGGCGATGAAGACGAGGCCGTAGACCAGGAGGTCGAACGGCGAGAGCGACCGCTTCAGCTCCTGCCGGTAGCCGAGGGCCTCGACGCTGGCGGCCACAGTGACGTCGCTTCCCAAGATCGCCCCCCGCTCGGCCTGCAGGATGACCGACTGCGCCGGGGCCAGGCGTCAAGCGAAATGGATGAGGTCTCTTGACAATTGGTGTTATACATGACTATAACACCATAACGACGCGGCCCGCCGTCCTGCCGGGCCAACGGAACCGACGATGGACGACGACTGGAATGACCGGCAGCCGATCTACCGCCAGCTTCGCGACCGGGTGGTGGCGATGATCCTCGAGGGCGTGCTGAAGGAAGCGGACCCCTTGCCCTCGGTGCGCAACGTCGCCGCCGAATACCGGGTCAACCCGCTGACGGTGCTGAAGGCCTATCAGGGCCTCGCCGACGAAGGGCTGGTCGAGAAGCGGCGCGGGCTCGGCATGTTCGTCGCCCCCGGCGCGCCGGCGCAGCTGATGAAGGCCGAGCGGCGGGCCTTCATCGAGGAGCAGTGGCCGGCGATCCGCGCCACCATCCAGCGCCTCGGCCTGACGCTCGACGACCTGCTCGGCCGTCGCGACGGGAGGAGCTGACCATGGCCTGCATTGAAGCGCGCGGCCTTCGCAAGCGCTACGGCGCCACGATGGCGCTGGACGGGATCGACCTTGCGGTCGAGCCCGGACGCATTCTCGGCCTGATCGGCCCGAACGGCGCCGGCAAGAGCACCGCGCTGAAGGCGATCCTGGGGCTCACGCCGTTCGAGGGCGAGCTGACCGTGCTGGGCCGCAATCCCTGGGCCGAGCGCGATGCGCTGATGCTCGACGTCGCCTTCATCGCCGACGTTGCGGTGCTGCCCCGCTGGCTGCGCGTCGCTGACGCGCTTGATTACGTGGCCGGCGTCCATCCCCGGTTCGATCGCGCCCGGGCCGAGGCGTTCCTGGCCCGCACCACGATCAAGCGGCGCAGCCGCGTGCGCGAGCTCTCGAAGGGCATGGTCGCGCAGCTGCACCTGGCGCTGGTCATGGCCATCGACGCGCGGCTGCTGGTGCTCGACGAGCCGACGCTCGGCCTCGACCTGCTCTATCGCAAGCAATTCTACGACACGCTGCTCAACGACTACTTCGACCACAGCCGCACCATCGTCGTCACCACCCACCAGGTGGAGGAGGTGCAGCACGTGCTGACCGACCTGATGTTCATCGACCGCGGCCGCATCGTGCTCGGCTGCAGCATGGACGACTTCGAGGCGCGCTACCTCGAGCTGACGACGACGCCCGCCAACGCGGACGCCGCGCGGGCGCTGAAGCCCATCCACGAGCGACAGCTGCTCGGCCGCAGCGCGTTCCTGTTTGACGGCGTGGACCGCGAGCGGCTCGCCCCGCTCGGAGAGGTGCGCACGCCCAGCATCGCCGACCTCTTCGTCGCCGTGATCGGCGGCGCGCAGCCAGACCGCAACGCCGCATGACCGCCATGACCGACACCGACACCCCCGTCCCAATGGCCGCCGACGCGGCCCCGCCCGTCCCGCGCAGCGCCATGCGAACGCTCTACTGGTCGGTCCGGCGCGAGCTCTGGGAGAACCGCGCGATCTGGATCGCCCCGGTGGCGGCCGCCGGCGTTGTGATGTTCGGCTTCCTGCTCGCGCTGGCGCGGCTGCCCGCGCGCTTCCCGGCGCCGCGTCCCGGCCACCACGCCGTGACGATGCCGCCGCCCGAGGCGCCTTACGCCTTCGCCGCGGCCGTGATCCTGGTCACCGCCGCCATCACCGGGCTGTTCTACTGCCTCGGCGCGCTGGGCGCGGAGCGGCGCGACCGCAGCATCCTGTTCTGGAAGTCGCTGCCCGTCTCCGACACCGTCACTGTCGCCTCGAAGCTCGTCGTGCCGATGGTCGTGCTGACGGCGGTGACCTACGCGACGATCGTCGCGACATTCAGCCTGATCCTGGGCCTAAGCGCCGCCGCGGCGGCCGTCAGCGGCTCGCCCAACGCCGCCGCGCTGACTCACGTCGACCTCGTCCGGATGCTGCTCGACCTCGCCTACTTCGGCATCACGGCGGCGATCTGGTACCTGCCGCTCTGGGGCTGGTGCCTCCTGATCGGCGGCTGGGCGCGGCGGGCGGCGTTTCTCTGGGCCGTCGGCGTTCCCATCGCCCTGACGGTGGTCGAGCGGATCGCGTTCGACACCGGCTTCGTCGCCCACGCCATCGGGGCGCGGCTGCTGGGCGGGGTCGATCAGTCGTTCTACGAGGCGCCGCATCCGAAGGGCACGTGGGGCGAGCCGCATCCGGACCTGGCCGGCTTCCTCGCCAGCCCCGGTCTCTGGATCGGCCTCGCCGTCGGCGCCGTCCTCGTGGCCGCTGCGATCTGGCAGCGCCGCTATCGCGATCCCGTCTGACCCAAGCTCAGGAGCCGCCGCCATGCACCTGCACGTCAGCCCCGACGCGCCGATCGCGATCCAGCTCGCCGCCGCCTCGATCCTGGCGCTGCACGTCGCCGGCGGCGCCGGCGGCGTCATGTTCGGAACCGCGGCGATGCTGGCGCCGAAAGGCGGGCGGCTGCACCGCGTCGCCGGAACCGGCTTCTTCGTCTCGATGCTGGCGATGGCGGGCGTCGGCGCGGCGGTTTCGCCGTTCATGGCCGAGCAGCAGGTTCCGAACACGCTCGCCGGAGTCTTCACGCTCTACCTCGTCGCCACGTCGTGGGCGACGGCGAGGCGACGTCCCGGGAAGAGCGGCGCCTTCGAGGTCGGCGCGATGGCGCTGGCGCTGATCGTGGCGGCCGGCTCGACCGCGCTCGGCGCTTACAGCCTGATGGCCGCCGCGCCGCTGCCGCAGCCCGAAGGCGGCGTGGTCTGGGTCTTCGCGGCGGTTTCGGGGATGGCCGCGGCGGTCGACTTCGTCACGATCGAACGGGGCGGCCTCGCCGGGCGCGCCCGCACCCGCCGCCACCTCTGGCGGATGAGCCTGGCGCTGCTGATCGCGATCGGCTCGCTCGCCGGGCAGCCGGTCGCGCTGCCGCCGGCCCTGCGCGGCTCGCCGCTGCTGCTGATCCCGATCCTCGCGGTGCTCGTTGCGATGATCGCCTGGCAGGTCCGCCTGCGCGACCGCCGGGCGCGGACCGCCGTCGCGCCGGCCCAGCCGACGTTGCGGTTAGCCGCCTAGCTGGCCAGCCAGTCCGGGACGCGTTCGGCGCTGAGCATCGCCTCGTAGGTCGGGCGCTCGCGGATCACGGCGAACCTGTCGCCCTTCACCAGCACCTCGGGGACGAGCGGGCGGGCGTTGTATTCGCTGGCCATCGATGCGCCGTAGGCGCCGGCGGTCATGAAGGCCACGAGGTCGCCGGCCTCAAGCGGCGGCAGCCGGCGCTCGCGGGTGAAGGTGTCGCCGGTCTCGCAGATCGGCCCGACGACGTCGTAGAGCGCCGCCGCACCCTCGCGCGGCTGCACCGGCCGGATGTCGTGGTAGGCCTCGTACATCGCTGGCCGGATCAGGTCGTTCATGCCGGCGTCGAGCACCAGGAATCGCCGGCCCTCGGGGCGCGCGTGCACGTGGATCACGCGCGCCAGCAGCACGCCGGCGTTGGCGGCGATCACCCGGCCCGGCTCGAACGCGAGCTGGATGTCGAGGCCCCGCATCACGTCCGCGATCATCGCCGCGTAGGCGTCCGGCGTCGGCGGATCGGGGGAATTGAAGTAGGGCACGCCGAGCCCGCCGCCGAGGTCGAGCCGCTCGACCGCCAGCCCCTCGCCGCGCAGCCGCTCGACCAGGCCGCGCATCTTGCCGAACGCGGCCTGAAGCGGCGCGAGGTCGGTGATCTGGCTGCCGATGTGGCAGGCGACGCCGACCGGCCGAAGCGAGGCGACATTGCTGGCGTTGACGTAGAGACGGGCGGCCTCGCCGAACGAGACGCCGAACTTGCTCTCCGCGTGGCCGGTCGAGATCTTGCTGTGGCCGCCGGCGCCGACCTCCGGGTTGACGCGGATGGCGATTGTCGCGCGCACCCCTTTTTCGGCGGCGATGCGGGCGAGCAGGCGCAGCTCCGGCTCGGACTCGACGTTGATCTCGGCGACGCCCGCTTCGAGGGCGAAGGCTAGCTCGCGCTCAGTCTTGCCGACGCCCGAGAAGATGATCCGCTCGGGCGGCACGCCGGCCGCCAGCGCGCGGCGGATCTCGCCCTCCGACACGGTGTCGGCGCCCGCTCCGAGCCGCGCCAGCGTGCGCACAACGGCGACGTTGGAATTGGCCTTCAGCGCATAGGCGATCAGCGGCGCGCCGAGCTCGGGGTGGGCCGCAAAGGCGGCGCGAAACACTTCGTAGTGACGCTCGAGCGTGGCCGACGAGTAGACGTAGACCGGCGTGCCGACCTCGCCCGCGATGCGCGCCAGCGGCACGCCTTCGCAAGCGAGCTCGCCGCCCCTCAGCTCGAAGTGGTTCACGGGCTCGTCTTGGGCGCGCCTGAGGGCGTGGGATGCTGGCCCGGGAGCGGCGCCTGCGAGATCGGGGCCGTCGTGGTGTAGGGCGCCATCGCCGGGTTCTGCGGGGGGCTGACCCTGTTGGCGGCTGCGGCGTTGCTGGCGACGTCGGCGCGGGCGCGCTGTTGCGCGGCGACCTCGGCCTTGGTCTGGGGCCCCCAGAGCGGGCCTGGACGCTCGAGGTCGCCCTGCTTGCCGCAGGACGTGAGAGCCGCGAGGAAGGCGAGGCCCGCCAGGACGACGATGGCGATGCGCATCATCGGAGAATCTCCTTCCAACGCGCGATCTCGGCGCGCACGCGCTCGGGGGAGGTCCCCCCGTAACTGGTTCGGCTGGCCGCGGAAGCCAGCGGCGTCAGCACCTCGTAGACACCACGAGTCACGCGGGGTTCGATCGCCTGCAGCTCGCCGAGCGGCAGGTCGGCGAGTTCGAGGCCGAGCTGCTCGGCGCGCTTCACCGCGGCGCCGGCGACGTGGTGGGCCTGCCGGAACGGCAGGTTCAGCGTGCGCACGAGCCAATCGGCGAGATCGGTGGCGGTCGCGTAGCCAGACCCGGCGGCGGCGGCCATCGCGCCCTCGTTCGGCGTCATGTCGGCGACCATGCCGATCATCGCGGCGAGCGCCAGCTCGAGCGCGTCGAACGCCTCGAAGGCCGGGACCTTGTCCTCCTGCATGTCCTTCGAATAGGCGAGCGGCAGGCCCTTCATCACCATCGAGAGCGACGCGAACGCCGCGAGGATTCGCCCGGCCTTGGCGCGCGTCAGCTCGGCCGCGTCGGGGTTGCGCTTCTGCGGCATGATCGACGAGCCGGTGGTGAACGCGTCGGACAGCCGGATGAAGCCGAACTGCGGCGTCATCCAGAGCACGATCTCCTCGGCAATCCGTGAGAGGTTGAGCGAGAGGATTCCCGCCGCCGCCAGCGCCTCCAGCGCGAAGTCGCGCGCCGACACAGCATCCAGACTGTTGGCCATCGGCCTGTCGAAGCCGAGCTTCTGGGCAGTCATGTGGCGGTCGATCGGAAAAGAGGTGCCGGCGAGCGCGGCGGCGCCGAGCGGGCTCTCGTTCATCCGCGCCCGGGCGTCGGCGAACCGGCCGGCATCGCGGCCGAACATCTCGACATAGGCCATCAGGTGGTGGCCGAAGGTCACCGGCTGGGCGCTCTGCAGGTGAGTGAAGCCAGGCATCAGCGTCGCCGCGTGCGGCTCGGCCTTCGCCACCAGCGCCCGCTGCAGCTCCAGGATCTGCTCGATCGTCCGGTCGCACGCCTCGCGCACCCAGAGCCGGACGTCGAGCGCCACCTGATCGTTGCGCGAGCGCGCGGTGTGCAGCCGGCCGGACGCCGCGCCGATCAGCTCCTCGAGCCGTTTCTCGACGTTGAAGTGGATGTCCTCGAATTCCTCCCGGTACGGGAAATCTCCGGACTGCATCTCCTCCTCGATCTGGTCGAGCCCTTTGAGGATCGCTGTCTCGTCATCGGCGGTGATGATGCCGCACGCCGCCAGCATCGCGACATGCGCCTTCGACCCCTGAAGGTCCTGCGCGGCGAGGCGCCTGTCGAACCCGATCGAGACGTTGATCGCCTGCATCAGCGCGCCGGGCTTGGCGGAGAAGCGGCCGCCCCATAAGGAGTGCCCCTCGGGCTCGGGAGTCTTGGGCGGCATGCGAGGCGTGATGACCGGTTTCGGCGGGCGTTGGGGGCGAAGGGCTGTCGCCCTGGCAGGCTTGGCCGCGGCTCTATATGTCATCCCCGGCTGCACTGCCAAACCCGGCGGCGACCTCGCCAGCCTGGCGCGGGGCCAGATGAAGCGGCTCGCGGTCGACGCCAAGCCGGCGCCCGCGCCGACCGTTACATTCACGGACGCCGCCGGCCACCCTCACACGCTGGCCGAGTTCAAGGGCAAAGCCGTGGTGCTGAACATATGGGCCACCTGGTGTGCGCCCTGCGTCGAGGAGATGCCCACGCTGGCCAAGCTCTCGGCCGCGACGGCGGGCCAGCCGGTCGCCGTCGTGCCGGTCAGCGTCGACCGCGACGACGACAAGGCCAACGCCGAGGCTTTCATCGCCAAGCGCCCGCCGCTGCCGTTCTACGGCGATCCGTCGTACGCGCTGGCGTTCGCGCTGAAGCCGGCGAACGGCGATTTCAATCTGCCGATGACCGTGCTGATCGACGCGAGCGGCAACGTGCGCGGACATCTCGCGGGCGGCGCCGACTGGTCCGGCGATGACGCGCGCAAGGTGGTCGCGGCGCTGGAGAAGGGCCCCTAGGCGGCCGCGCCGACCGCTCAGCGGCTGCGAGCGGGTTGACCGTAACATTCGGTCATGCGCATTTCTCGCGCGCAATCCGTGCTTTGGGCCTGCACACGTCGCGACCGCGAGAAAGCTCCGCCAGATGAGCTTCGACGGACGCGAGGTAGGCGCTCTCCCAGACGTTCTGTGATTGTGCGGGGCCCTGGCTGAGCCTTCAGGCGGGCCGCGTCCTCTGCAAGGCTTTTGTCAAGGAGAACAGAGAGCGACATGGCCAACGGCACCGTCAAATGGTTCAATTCCGCCAAAGGGTACGGCTTCATCCAGCCGGATGACGGCGGCAAGGATGTCTTCGTTCATATCAGCGCGGTCGAGCGGGCGGGCCTGCGCGGGCTCAATGAGGGGCAGAAGGTCGCCTACGAGCTGCAGGCCGAGCGCGGCCGCACCGCCGCGGTGAACCTGCAGGCGCTCTAATCCGCGCGAATCTCGTAAGCTTTGCGGGCGCCGGTCCAACAGGGTCGGCGCCCGCCGCCGTTTTGGAGGCCAGGCAACGTGCCCGTCGATCCGCGTCTCATCGAGCCCATCGCCGCCCGGGGCTGGCCCGCGGCCGAGACGGACGCGCTGGGCGGCTGGCGCCTGCACGCCTCGGCGGGCCAGTCGGGACGGATCAACACCTGCTGGGCGCTGGAGCCGGCCGACCGGCCGGTCGACGAGGCGATCGAGGCGGCCGAGGCCTGGTACCGCGCCCGCGGCCTCAAGCCGCGGTTCAAGGTGATTGAGGGCTGCGGCGCGCCCAAGGACCTGGCCCGGCGCCTGGCGCGGCGTGGCTACACCTCCAACACCCCGACGCTGACCATGACCGGGCCGCTGGCGGGCCAGACCGACCCGGACGTGGTCGTCGCGGCCCGCACCTGCGCCGGCTTTCGGCGCGTCTTCGCCGACCCTTCGTTCGGCCACGCCGACGACGCGCGGGAAAGACTGGAAGCGCTGGAGCGAATCCCATCGCCGCGAGGGTACGCCCTGCTGCGCCGGGAGCGACGGCCCGCAGCCGTCGGAACCTGCGCGATCGAGGGCGAGTGGGCGGGATTCCTGGGCATGCGCACCGCTCCGGCGTTCCGGCGGCAGGGCCTTGCCCGTCGCCTGTTCCGCTCGCTGGTCGCGTTCGCGGCGGACGCCGGCGCGTCGCGCGGCTACCTGCAGGTCGACGAAGGCAACGCCCCGGCGATCGCGCTGTACGAGTCCGAGGGCTTCGAGGCCAACTACCTCTACCGCTACTGGGTCAGGGACTGAGCGCCATGTCGGGGTTCGGGCGCAACGTCTACGGCCTGGGCGCCACCGCGCTCGGGATCGTCGGCCTCGTGTTCGGCGACTTCGCCTCGGTCTGGCAGCCTGTGCCGGACGCCCTGCCCGGCCGCAAGGCGCTGGCCTACCTCGTCGCCCTCGCCTTCCTGGCCGCGGGCCTGGCGCTGCAGCCTCGCAAGACGTCGCGCTGGGGGAGCTACGCCCTCGTGCTGCTCTACGGCGCGATCCTCTTCCTGGTGCACACGCCGCGGGTGATGGTGCATCCGATGCGGTTCGCGCCGTGGACCGGGCTCGCCGAGCAGCTCGGCGTCTTCGCCGGCGGCCTCGCCGTGCTCAGCCTAGAGCCGACCACGCCCGCCGCCGCGCGGCTGGCCCGGCTGGCGCAGATCGCCTTCGGCGTCGCGCTGATCTCGTTCGCCGCGGCCCACTTCGTCTACCTGAAGGAGACCGCCGCGCTGGTCCCGGCCTGGCTGCCGCCCGGCGCGACGGTCTGGGCCTGGGCGACCGGCGTCGCGCAGCTGGCCGCCGCCGTTGCGATCCTGGCCGGCGTCATGCCGCTGCTCGCGGCGCGGGCGCTGACGGCGATGTTCGTGGTCTTCCAGGCCCTCGTGCACGTCCCCTCGGTGCTGCACGACCCGAAGAGCCACGCGAACTGGGCCGCCAACGCGGTGAACCTGACGCTCGTCGGCGCCGCCTGGGCGATCGGCGACGTGATCGCGAAGCACCGCAAGGCGGCGAGCTAGAACCCGAGCTCGCGCCGCAGCGCCTGCGCCGTAACCCCGCGCTCGCGGATCGCGCGCAGTGTCTCGGCGCGGTCGCGCTTGGCGAGACGGCGACCATCGGCGCCGACGACCAGGCGATGGTGGTGGTAGCGGGGCTCCGGCAGGCCGAGCAGCGCCTGCAGCAGCCGCTGCACGTGCGTCGCCTCGAAGAGGTCGGCGCCGCGGACGACGTCGGTGATCTGCTGGCGGGCGTCGTCGACCACGACCGCCAGATGGTAGGCGACGCCGACGTCCTTGCGCGCCAGCACCACGTCGCCGGCGGGGCCGGCGTCCACGGCGACGGCGCCCCGCTCGCCCGCCGGCCCTGCGCCCGCCTCCACGAAGGTCAGCGGCCCGGCGGCCGCCTCGGCCGCCGCCAGGTCGAGCCGCCAGGCGAACGGCTCGCCCGCCGCGAGCCGGGCCGCCTCCTCCGCCGCCGTCGGCCGCGCGTCGCGAGGGCCCTCGCCGGCGCCGTGCGGGGCGCTAAGGCTCGCCAGCGCGATCTCCCTGCGGGTCTTGAACGAGCGGTAGACCAGCCCCTTGCCCCGCAGCGTCTCGAGCGCCGCCAGGTAGTCGTCGATGTGTTCGGACTGGCGCAGGACCGGGGTCTCCCAGGTCAGCCCCAGCCAGGCCAGATCCTCGAAGATCGCCGCCTCGAACTGCGGCCGGCAGCGCGTGAAATCGATGTCCTCGATCCGCAGCACGAAACGCCCGCCCAGCGCGCGGGCCGTCTCGGACGCGGTCAGCGCCGAGAACGCGTGGCCCTTGTGGAGGAGCCCCGTCGGCGACGGGGCGAACCGCGTGGCGGTCAACGAAGGCGCCGGGCGCTAGTGCGGGCGCGGCCGGGGGCTGAAGGTGCCGAAGTGACGCAGGATGGCGCGAAGGAAGGCCTCTTCCCCGCCCATCGCCTCCTTCAGCGGCTGGAAATCCTTGAAGTTGGACATCTCGGCCAGGCCGTGCACCGCGCACCACGAGGCGATCGTCGCCAGCTCGAGCTCGCCGACGTCCGCCGGGTCGGCGCCGGCCTCGATCAGCGCTCCCTGCACCTGGCTGTAGCCGCTGTCCTGTTCCTTGGCGTGCTCCGGCATTCCCGTGCGGTCGCGCGTCGTGTCGTACATCAGCCGATAGAGCGCCGGATTGTTCCGCGCGAAGTTCACGTAAGCGAGGCCGATGCTGGTGAGCGCTTCGCGCGGGTCGGGCGCGGTGCGCCGGGCCTCGCAGATCGCCTCCGAGAGCGCCTCCCAGCCGCCGTGCGCGACGGCCTCCAGAAGCTCGGTCTTGTCGCGGAAGTGGTGGTAAGGCGCCGCGGGACTCACCCCCGCCTCGCGGGCCACCGCCCGCAGCGACAGCGCGGCCGGACCTTCGGCCTCGAGGATCCGCCGGGCGGCGTCCACGAGGGCGCGTGACAGATCGCCATGGTGGTAAGGCCGAGCTTGGGCGCTTCCAGTTTCTCTCATTGTACCCACCGTAAATCTTTATCCGAACGCTGTAAAGATCATGTTGACACCGTTCAGATGGTGACCTATCTAAGCGCTGTCCAGATCGGACGCCCCCTCCTCCCCGAGGGGTTCAAACACGAAGCCTTAGGAACCTTGTCATGTCTCTCGCAACCTTGACAGCCTTTGAACGTCTGTTCGACCGCGGCGCGGTCGCGCTGACGATGGCCCTCGGCCTGGCGCTCGCCGCCGGCACCGCTTTCATCGGCGCCTGACGCCTAGGACCTCGCCGAAATGGCTGGGCCAAAGACACGAGGAGCGGGTTGATCCAACCCTGATCGCCCGCTCCTCGTAAGGCCCGGCCGGCGGCCCTCGCCGCCTCTTCCTCGAAACGCATTAGACGCCGTTTCGACCTCCGCGTTTCCCACATCACGAGCGTGTTTCCTCCTGGCGAACCCGGTTCGCCGCGCTGGCGAGCTGGCCTGAAAAGGTTTACGACGCGCCGCGCACAATCCAGGGAGGAAAAGACGATGTCCCAATCCGGCGATACGACTGTGCTGGAGCGCGCGACGGGTGAGCGCGTGCAGCTGAAATCTGCGAGCGCGCTCGCTTTCGCGCCCCAGGGCGTGCTGCTGGTGGGTGACGGACTTGGCGCCCGCGTCTACGCCTACGAGACCGGCGATCTCGGCCCCGCCAGCGGCCGCCCGATCCAGATCGACGACCTGACCGGCAAGATCGCCGCCCTGGTGGGAACCACCTCTGACCAGATCCGCGTGCCCGACATCGCGGTGAACCCGGCGTCTGGAAACGTCTACATCGCCGTCGCCCGCGGCGCCGGGGCCGACGCCGACAGCCTGATCCTCAAGGCCGACGCCTCAGGCGTGATCACCGAGCTCGACCTCGACGCCACGCCACACACGAGCGTCGATCTGGTCGACCAGCCCGACGCGGACAAGGTCGACCGCCGCGGCGCCGCGCTGCGCACCGACACCATCACGGACCTCGGCTACGCTGGCGGCAAGGTGATCGTCGCCGGCCTCTCCAACGAGGAGTTCGCCTCGACCCTGCGCGCGATCCCCTACCCGTTCTCGTCGGCGCAGAAAGGCGCGGCGATCGAGATCTGGCACGGCGCGCACGGCCAGTACGAGACCAACGCGCCGATCCGCACCTTCATCGCCTACGAGTTCGACGGCGAGCCCGAGATCCTCGCCTCCTACACCTGCACCCCGCTGGTGCGGATCCCGATCGCCAAGCTGACGCCCGGCGCGAAGGTGATGGGCATGACGATCGCGGAGCTCGGCACCATGAACCGCCCGCTCGACATGATCGCCTACCGCAAGGACGGCCACGACCACATCCTGATGGCCAACTCGAACCGTGGGGTGATGAAGCTCGACGCGGCGAACCTTGGCGACTACGGGCCGATCACCGAGAAGATCGCCGCCACGCGCGGCGTGCCGTACGAGACGATCGGCGAGCTGCAGGGCGTGCGCCGACTCGACCGTCTCGGCGAAACCTCCGCGCTCGCCATGGTGGCGACGGGCGACGCGCTGACCCTCACCACGATCGCACTGCCCTGATCGGGGCCGGACTTGAGCTTGCGTATCACCCGGTCCGGGGCGGCGTTCCGCGCCGAGCCCTGGACCGGGCCGGAGCCAGCGGGCGGCTGGCGCGCGGCGTTCGAGGTCTTCGCCAGCGAGGCCCCGACCGCGCCCGGCCTCCTGGGATCCTACCGGCGCGAGGGCGAGACGATCGTCTTCACGCCGCGGTTCGCGCCGGCGCCCGCCGTGCGGCTGCGCGCCGTGGCGCGGCCGCCTGACGGCGAGCCGGTGATCGCCTGGTTCGGCGGCGTGCCGCGGCCCGAGCGCGCGCCCACGACGCGGGTCGTGTCGGTGACGCCGAGCGCCGACGTCTGGCCGGAGAACATCCTTCGCCTCTACGTCACGTTCTCGGCGCCCATGCGGCTCGGCGTCGCCTGGGACCACCTGCGCATGCTGGATGCGGCCGGCCGGCCGATGGGCGGCATGTTCGTCGAGGTCGACCAGGAGCTCTGGGATCCGCAAGGGCGGCGCCTGACCGTCCTCTTCGATCCGGCGCGGATCAAGCGCGGCCTCGTCGATCACGTCAACGAAGGACCGCCGTTCGAGGTCGGCCAGCGCGCGACATTGAAGATCGAGCCCTACTGGCGCGACGCCGAGGGCGGCCTCCTGGCCGCGCCGTTCGAAAAGACCGTGACGATCGCCCCACCCGTGCGGTCGGGGCTTGATCCGGCGTCCTGGCCCCTCGCGGCGCCCGCCGCGCTGGACGCGCCGCTGGTCGTCGACTTTCCCCATCCGCTCGACGCGGCGCTGGCGGTCACGGCGCTGAGCGTGGTCCGCGACGGCGCGCCGGTCGCGGGCGCTGTGCGGCTGGAGGACGGCGAGCGGCGCTTCGTCTTCACGCCCGACGCCCCCTGGACGCCGGGCCGCCACGCGCTGGTCGCGCACCCGGTGCTGGAGGACGTCGCCGGCAACCGGATCGGCCGGCCGTTCGATATCGATCGCCGCGCGCCTGGCCTCGCGACCGCCGAGGCGACCGGCGCGGAGGTCCCGTTCGAGGTGAACGCTCTAGCTTAAGCGGCCGCGTTCGGCCGGCGGCCGAAGACGACCGGCCCGGCGGGCGCCTGGGGCGCCGGCGGGGCGCCCAGCAGGGGCCTGAGCACGTCGCTCCACCGCGGCGCGGTCTGGCGCAGCAGCTTGATCAGCCGCTGCTCGGGCTCGCCCTTGGGATCCGGGCCGAGCCGGCGCACCAGCCAGTTGGCCTCGTCCTCCGAGACCGGCGCCGCGGCCGCCTCGGCCGCGTCGATGGCGTCGTCCGCCTCGCGCCACTCCTTCGCCTCGTCGGCGAAGGGATCGAGCACGTCCTTCATCGCGCCGCCCACGTCCGGCGCGTGCAGCATGCCACGGGCGAAGCCGAGCGGGCTCTCGCGTTCGTTCAGCCAGGCCCCGTCCTTCAGCGCCGCGTCGCGGCTTTCGAGCTGGAACGGACTCACGACGGTCACGGCGTCGGCGATCGCCTTGGCGAAGAAGTCGATCCACTCGGGCGCGTATGACGTCCCGCAGGCGTCCCTGATGTCGAAGAGGACGTCGGCCTCGGCGCGGGTGACGCCGATATTGCCGTCGCCGCCGCCCGCGAACACCAGGCGCCGCAGCAGCGCGACGTCGCCGGCGCCGATCGTTCCGGCCGCGACGACGCGGGCCTTGAGCTTGTCGAGCGCGAACGTCGCCAGCGCCGGCGGGGCGGCGGACGAGGTCTCGACGATCCGCGCCAGCGCCTCGATCGCGCTGTCGCGCTTGAGGTCGCCGTCGAAGGCGCGCATCAGCCAGGCGGCGGTGGCGTCGTCGACGTAGTCCTCCGGGTCCTGCTGGCGGACCACGTAGTCGACCATGACCTCGGCGAAGAACTCGCCCCACTCGGGCGCACGTTCGGTCGCGGCCAGATCGAGCCGGGCGAGCGCGTCGGCGTCATCGGGCGCGATCTTGGGCGCGCCGTAGATCTCTTTTCGCATCGCCAGCACGTCGTCGGCGGCGATCTTTCCTGAAGTCAGCAGGCGGCCGACAATGTCGGCGATAGCGGTCGTCATGGCGCGGTCTTGCTCCCCGGCGCGCGGTGTCCCGTCGGCAACCTTACGACTCAACCTGTTACGGCCGGCCTAATCGGCCCTTGTCGTCATCGTGGTGTCGTGGAATCTGCCCTAGAGAGCGGCCGATCGGCGTGATTCCGCGTCCTGGCCGCATGGAGGCGTGTCTTCAGTCGAAGCGTAAAGCCACAGTCCCGTCGTCGTCCGGAGGCCGGCCATGCAGGTGCTTAGCAGCCTGCCGTCGGGCTGGCCCGCGCTCGTGCTCAACGCCGACTACCGGCCGCTGAGCTACTATCCGCTCTCGCTCTGGCCCTGGCAGGAGACGATCAAGGCCGTGTTCCTCGGCCGCGTCGACGTCGTCTCGACGTACGACAAACGCATCCATTCGCCCTCGTTCGAGATGCCGCTGCCGAGCGTCGTCTCGCTCAAGCAGTACGTGGCGCAGGACCGTCCGCCGGCCTTCACCCGGTTCAACGTCTTCCTGCGCGACAGCTTCGCCTGCCAGTACTGCGGCTCGGGCGAGGAGCTGACGTTCGACCACGTCACCCCGCGCTCCAAAGGCGGGCGCACGACCTGGGAGAACATCGTCACCGCCTGCGCCCGCTGCAATCTCGGCAAAGGCGGGCGCACGCCGCGCGAGGCCGAGATGCGCCCCCGCCGTCACCCCCGGCGGCCGACCATGTACGAACTGCAGGAACACGGCCGCAAATTCCCGCCCAACCACCTCCACGAAAGCTGGCTCGACTACCTCTACTGGGACATCGAACTGGAGGCTTAGCTTCTCCTAAGCGCTTGTCTTTACTGCGTCTTTTGTAGTTCGGGCCCACGCCGAGCATAACCGGCGCGTGGCAGACTGGTGATGGCCCGACAAGGGAAGCGGGCGCCTCACGGAACGCATCCTGGCGATCGTGAACGAGAAACGGCCGGGCTTCTCTCAACCCCCTATTCTAGTGTTGTCGCAGGGCTCGCCGCCGATCGACCTCGGCGGCGAGACCAATCAGCTAGCGGAGGCCGCGGTGTCTGACTTTGAACGCTTGATCTATGAGAAGGAGCGCGGACACGCTCGGATCACCCTCAACCGACCTGACAAGCTCAACGCGCTCTCGCTGCGGCTGCTGACCGAGCTCAGCGAGGCGGTCTGGGAGGCGGACAACGATCGCGATGTGCATTGCATCATCCTGAAGGGCGCCGGCCGGGCCTTCTCCGCAGGCTACGACCTCGGCGGCGGGGACGGCCATGCGCCGGTCTCGCGGGTCGAGAATCCCAACGCCAACCGATACCGCGGCGGCGCCAGCTTCGACGACGACGCCTGGCAGATGGAGCGCTCGCAGCGCCTGCGCATGGCGCTGTTCGATGCGCACAAGCCTAGCATCGCGCAGGTGCACGGATACTGTCTGGCCGGCGGCACCGATGTGGCGTTGCTCTGCGACATGGTGATCGCCGCCGAGGATGCGACCATCGGCTTTCCGGCCGGGCGTAGCATGGGCGCGCTGCCCAACAACATGTGGCTCTACAACGTCGGCCCGCAGTGGGCGAAGCGGCTGACGATGACGGGCGACTCGGTCACCGGCGCCGAAGCGCAGCAGCTGGGGCTGGTGATGAAGGCGGTGCCGGCGGCAGATCTCGAGGCCGAGGTGGAAGGGCTGGCGGACCGGCTGGCGCTGATCGACCCCGACGTACTGACGGTCAACAAGCGGATCATCAACCTCGGCCTCGAGCTGATGGGCGCGCGCACGCTGCAGCGGTTGGCGGTGGAGAACGACGCGCGGGGCCACACGGCCGAGGCCGCGCGCGCCTTCTTCAAGCAGGCGCGGGACGAAGGGCTGCGTCAGGCGTTGCGCGACCGCGATGGTCCGTTCGGCGACGGCCGCGCCCGCGTCAACGGCCCGGAACGGCGTGACCCGGAGGGCCGGCTGGTCGACTAGCGTCCCTCCGTCTCGCTCGGCCTCTGACGGTTCGCTGGTTGGCCAGCACGCGGACATCCTGACGGGTGGGAGAGGGTGGCGACCGAATGGAAGACGCCCGATGATGGTCGGCTGTTGTCGCCGCGTTCGATCTGGGATCCACGCCATGATCTTCACGCCCGTCGCCCCCGGCCGCTGGACCACCTTCGCTGGGCCCGAGTGGAACAACCCCGGCGGCGGCCTCTGGGGCGGCTACGCCATCGGCGTCTGCATTCGCGTGCTCGAAGCAGAGCCGGAGGCGCTGGGGGAGGCGCTGTCGCTGACGCTCACCTATGCCTCCGGGCTGACCTCGGGCGGGCTCGACATCCGCACTCGGCGGCTGCGGCAAGGCGGCTCGATCGGGTTCTGGGAGGTGGAGCTGCTGCCGGCCGAATCGGACCAGGTGGGCGTCCACGCCATCGTCACCATGGCCCGGCGGCCGGTCGTCCCGGCCTTCGCTTTCGCGAAGATGCCGGAGGTCCCCGCCCCCGAGAGCCTGCCCAGTCCCGCCATGCCCACCGGCGTCACTCACTATGCCGCCACCGCGCTCGAGTGGCGCACGGTGGAGGGCTTCCCGCCCAAGCCGGGTGCGAACTCTCGCTCCCTCGCCTGGGTGCGCTCTCCGCGCGCACCGCTCGACAAGGCGCTGCTGGGTATGATCACCGACAACTCGCCGCCGCGGGCCGTCTACGCGCTTGGCGCCACGGTAATGACGACCTCGCTCACCCTGACCGTCTACCTGCACGCCACGGCCGCGGAGGTCGCCGAGGTCGGGAACGACTTCGTGCTGGTAGACTACGAAGGGCGCGTGGGGGGCGGCGGCGCCTCGGACGAGCGCTCCAGCTACTGGACCCGCGACGGCAAGCTCCTGGCCACCAGCGAACAGCTCGCCTGGTATCGGCCGCGAGCCCCCCAGCCGTCGGAGCAGCCACCCAAGTGAGCAAGGTTCGCGTTCCCTCCGGCGGACCCGGCGACTTGCGCCGAGGCTCCGGGTCGGAAGATGTCTTCTAACGTTCCAGGGCCGAGGCGAGGTGGCGATGGACGAACGCGATCGCCATGCTGCCGTCGCCGACCGCCGCGGCGACCCGCTTGACCGGTCCTGAGCGCACGTCCCCACAGGCGAAGACGCCCGGCACGCTGGTCTCCAGCAGGAAGGGATCGCGCTCGAACCGCCAGCGCTCGGCCCGTCTCACCTCTTCGCCGGTCAGGATATAGCCGCGTTCGTCGCGCGCGATCTCCGGCGGCAGCCAGCGAGTCTCGGCGTCGGCGCCAATGAAGATGAAGAGGCCACCGCAGTCCTGTCGCCGCACCGCGGCCGCGTTGGCGTCGTACACGTCGATGGCGGTGAGCCGCGTCTCGCCGTGGGCTGCGCGCAGTTCGGAGCGCAGGCGGACGTCGATGTTCGACCGGGCCCTAAGCTGATCGATCAGGTACCGCGACATCGTCTTCTCGAGCGTGTCGCTGCGCACCAGCATCGAAACTTGGCGCGCGTGGGCCGCGAGGTGGAGCGCGGCCTGGCCCGCTGAGTTGCCGGCGCCGATCAGGCAGACGTCGAGCCCAGCCACGTTGGGCGCGTCGCTGCGCGCCGCGCCATAGAAGACGCCTCTGCCGATCAGCCGGTCGACGCCCGGCGCCTCCAGTCGCCGCCACGACACGCCGGTGGCGAGGATTGCGGTGCGCGCGTTCACCATCTCGTCGCCGTCGAGGACGATCTGGCGCGCGGCCGTGTCGATACGCTCGACGCAGCGTGTCACCAGAATTTCGGCGCCCAGACGGCGCGCCTGCTGCAGCGCCCGGCTGGAGAGTTCGTCGCCGGAGACGCCGTTTGGAAAGCCCAGATAGTTCTCGATGCGCGACGATGTGCCGGCCTGTCCGCCAGGGGCCTCGCATTCGATGACGATGGTGCTGAGGCCCTCGGACGCGCCGTAGACCGCCGCGGCGAGCCCGGCCGGGCCGGCCCCCACGATCGCCACGTCGTACCGGTCCCGCCGAGGCTGGGTCTGCAGGCCCAACCGGTTGGCGAGTTCGCGCGGCTGCGGCCCGACCAACACCTCGCCGTCGGCGAGCCGGACCAGTGGCTGGCGCTCCGCCGCGCGGGCGTCGGGCCAGCGGACCGCCAGATCCGGCGAGTCGGGCGCAAGCTGCTCGAACGAGATCTGATTGCGCGTGAGAAAGCGGCGCAGCGCCTGGCACGCCGCCACGTCTTCGCGCCCAACCAGCGTCACCCTAGGCGCGTGCGGCTCGGCGCTGATGCTCTGCAGGCCACCTAGCCGCTCGCGCGCCAGCGCGCCGATCTTCTCCGCGAATTCCTTCGATGCGGCCGCCAAGTGGTAGTACTCCTCGGGGCCCACCCGCATCACCCGCGACGGCTCGGCGGCGCGATAGCCGCCGGGGAAGGGCGAGGCCAGCGCCAGCGGCACCTCGCCGAAGATAGCGCCCGGCCGTCGCCAGCCCAGCGTGCGCTCGACCCCGTCGTAGAGCTTGACGACCTCCAGCGCGCCGGAGAGCACCGCGAACAGCGCTCGCTCCCCGCCCTCGGACACGGCGAACTCACCCGGCGACAGGCGAAGGTCGGCCGAAGTGTGCGCAAGGCGCTCGAGCAGCGCAGCCGGTAGCGTCTGGAAGATCGGAACCGCCGAGACGTCCGCTGTCGTCAGCATAGGGCATCCCCGCCAGATGCAGGGCAGGCGCGCCCGCCACCCAGCTCGACCGTATCTGGCAAGGCGACTCCAGGGCAAGCTGGCTATGAGCGAGTGCAGTCTAACAGCACCCTCCCTGGAGGTCCGCTCACCGCACCAGGTCGATCGGCAGCGGGACCGCACAGCGATCGGTCTGCCCAGCGCCAAGAGCGGGCGATCTTGAGGGCCTAGTCGCTCGTTTGAGCACTTCGCGGCCGGGTCCGCCCTGCCCCGCGGTCGGAAGCGTCCTTCGGCCTTGTGTCTTCGCTCCAATGATCGCTTTCATGCGCGAGGTTCGAGGCCTGCGAGGGCGCATGTACAAGGTCGGCGAAGAAGAGATCGAGGCGATCGCCCGGGTCATTCGCTCCGGCGAGCTGTTCCGCTACGGCGTCGGCCACGAGTGCGAGACGTTCGAGCGGCGCTATGCCGACTATCTGGGCGTCCGGCATTTCGCGCTGGCCGCCAGCGGCAGCCATGCGCTCGCCGCGGCGCTGGCGGCCGTCGGCGTCGGACCTGGCGACGAGGTGATCGTACCGGCGCACACCTACATGGCGACGGCGACGTCGGTGCTGAGCGTGGGCGCAATCCCGGTCATCGTCGATATCGACGAGAGCATCACGCTGGATCCGGCGGCCTTCGAGGCGGCGATCGGCCCCCGCACCCGGGCTGTCGCCCCGGTGCACATGTGGGGGACGGCGTGCGACATGGACGCGATCATGGAGATCGCGGAACGCCGCCAGATCCTCGTGGTCGAGGACGCCTGCCAAGGCGTCGGCGGCGGCTACAAGGGACGCAAGTTCGGCGCGATCGGGCATGTCGGCGCCTTCAGCTTCAACTACTACAAGAACATGACCTGCGGCGAAGGCGGCGGCGTCGCGGTCAACGACGACGCCTGGGCCGAGCGGGTGAAGTGCGCGATCGACCCCTGCCACTTCTACTGGCAGGGCCGCGGCGACGCGGTGCAGCCGTTCTCGGGCAACGGCGCGCGGGCGTCCGAGCTGATGGGCGCGATGCTGAACGTGCAGCTGGACCGGATCGACGGCATGGTCCAGGCCATGCGCGCCGAGCGCCGGACGATCCTCGCGGCGACCGCCCCGCTGGGCAACCTCGGGCTGCGGGCGGCGCCGCTGCACAGCCCCGACCACGATTGCGCGACTCACGTGATCTACACGCTTCCGTCGGCCGCGGCCGCGGCGCGGTTCGCCGAGCTGTTCCCCTGCGTGATCGTCGGCAAGACCGGCCGTCACAACTACACCGAGTGGGACCAGGTGCTGATGGGGGCGGGCGCCGCGCACCCGGCGATGAACCCGTTCAGCATGCCGGCCAACGCGGAGTGCCGGAGAAGCTACTCCAAGGACATGTGCGCCAGGTCGCTGGAGATTCTCAACCGTACGATCCTCGTTCCGACCCATCCCGACCACGCCGAGACCGAGATCGCCGACATCATCCACAATCTCGGCGCCGCCGCGCGCGTGGCCCTGGCCGCGGCGCCGCTCGAGAACACCGAGTTCCGGCAGGCTGCGCCGCTCGACGCCCAGAAGTTCGACCTGAAGCTCCACGCCTGATGGCGGTTGTTCGTCTCACCTCGGCCCAGGCGCTGGTGCGCTACCTCGCCGCCCAGTTCATCGAGATCGGCGGCGCGGAGGTTCCCTACTTCGCCGGCGTCTGGGCTATCTTCGGCCACGGCAACGTCGCTGGGCTCGGCGAGGCCCTGCAGAGCGCGGGGGAGGCCCTGCCGACCTTCCGCGCCCACAACGAGCAGGGCATGGCCCATGCGGCGATCGCCTTCGCCAAGGCCTGGCGACGCCGGCGGGCGATGGCGTGCACGTCATCGATCGGGCCGGGCGCGCTCAACATGGTCACGGCCGCCGGCGTCGCTCACGTCAACCGGTTGCCGGTGCTGTTCCTGCCGGGCGACGTCTTCGCCGGCCGGGCCCCCGATCCGGTGCTGCAGCAGGTCGAGGACTTCACCGACGCGACAGTCTCGGCCAACGACTGCTTCCGCCCCGTCTCGCGCTACTTCGATCGGATCCTGCGCCCCGAACAGTTGATCGACAGCCTGCCACGAGCGCTGGCGACCATGCTGGACCCGGCGACCTGCGGACCGGCGACCCTCGCGTTATGCCAGGACGCTCAGACCGAGGCCGCGGACTTTCCGGCCGGCCTGTTCGATCGGCGGGTGTGGCGCGTCCGCCGTCCGCCGCCGGACCCTGGCGAGCTCGAAGCGCTGGCCGAGCGCCTGAGGACCGCCCAGTCGCCGCTGATCGTTGCGGGCGGCGGGGTGATCTACGCCGGCGCCGAAGCCGCCCTGGCGCGCCTGGCCGAGGCGGTAGGCGCGCCCGTGGCGGAGACCCAGGCCGGACGCGGGGCGCTGCCGTGCGATCATCCGATGGCCCTCGGCGCCATCGGCGTGACCGGGACCCATGCCGCCAACCGCCTGGCGGCCGAGGCCGACCTGGTGATCGGCGTCGGCACGCGTCTCTCGGATTTCACGACCGGTTCGCGGGCGCTGTTCGCCAATCCCGCAGTGGCGCTCGCCCAGATCAACGTGTCGACTTTCGACGCCGCCAAGCAGGGCGCGCTCGCGGTCGTCGCCGACGCCGGGGCGGCGCTGGACGCGCTGACGGCGCGGCTGGAGGGTCACCGCGCGCCGCAGGCCTGGTCGGACAAGGCGCGCGAGGCGGTTCTGGCCTGGGATCGCGACTGGCTGGCGGCGACCTGTGCGCCGGGCGGCAACGTGCTCCCCTCGGACGCGCAGGTGATCGGCGCAGTGTGGCGGCGAACCGGCGACGACGCGGTCGTGGTCTGCGCGGCCGGAGGCCTGCCGGGCGAGCTGCACAAGCTCTGGCGGCCGAAGCGACCAGGCGGCTATCACCTCGAGTACGGCTTTTCCTGCATGGGCTACGAGATCGCCGGCGGCCTGGGGGTGAAGATGGCCGATCCGACCCGTGAGGTGGTGGTCATGGTCGGCGACGGCAGCTACCTGATGCTCAACTCCGAGATCGCCACGTCGGTGATGCTCGGGCTGAAGCTGGTCATCATCGTGCTCGACAACCGCGGCTTCGCCTGCATCAACCGCCTCCAGCAGCAGGCGGGCGGCGCGCCATTCAACAACCTGTTCGCGGACGCTCGCCACGAGGCGCTGCCGGACATCGACTTCGCCGCCCACGCCGCGAGCCTCGGCGCGATCGCCGAGAAGGTCGACGGCGTCGCCGCCCTCGAGGCCGCCCTTGAACGGGCGAGAAGCTCGCCCAGAACCCATGTGATCGTGATCGACACCGACCCGGCGCGAAGCACCGAGGCCGGCGGCGCCTGGTGGGACGTGGCCGTGCCCGAGGTCTCGCAGCGCGCAGCCGTCGGCGCGGCCCGCCTGGCCTACGAAGCCCGGGTGCTCGCTCGCCGGTCATGACGATCCGCTTCGGCGTCAGTCCGATCGCCTGGACCAACGACGACATGCCGGAGCTGGGCGGCGCGACGACGGTCGAGACCATTCTGGACGACGCCGCCGCGATCGGGTTCCAGGGCGTGGAGCTGGGAGGCAAGTTTCCACGCCAGTCGGGCGAACTGCAGGCGCTGCTGCGACCGCGACGCCTCGCACTGATCGGCGGCTGGTATTCGACGCGGCTGCTGACCCGCGCCGCGGCGGCCGAGATAGCCGCGCTGCAGGGACATCTCGCCCTGCTCAAGGCCCTCGGCGCGCCGGTGTTCATCGCCGCCGAGACCAGCAACGCGATCCACGGCGACCGGGCTCGGTCGCTCGCCGGGACGCCTCGTCTGGCCGCCGCTGACTGGCCAGCTTTCGGCGAGCGTCTGGCCGCGGTGGCCGACCATGTCGGCTCGCACGGGCTAAGGTTCGCCTACCACTTCCATCTGGGGACGGTCGTCGAGCGCCAGGAGGATCTCGACCGTTTCGTCGCGCACACGCCCGACACCGTCGGCTTCGTCGTGGACACCGGCCACGCCGCCCTCGGCGAGGTCGACGCCGTCGCCCTGATCCGCCGTCATCCGGCCCGGATCGTTCACGTTCACGCCAAGGACGTGCGCCGGCGCGTGTTCGAGGGCGTGCGGCTGGGCGGGCGAAGCTTCCTGGATGGCGTGCTGGCCGGGATGTTCACCGCACCGGGCGACGGCGATCTGGACTTCGGACCCGTGATGCGCGCGCTGGCGGACACTGGCTACGCCGGCTGGATCGTGATCGAGGCCGAGCAGGATCCGCAACGGGCCGACCCGCGCGTCTATAGCCGCCTCGGGCTCGCGACGCTGACGCGCGAAGCCGCCGCCGCGGGCCTGATCGCGTCGGCGGAGAGTTGAAGACGAGCTGAGCCGGCGCACAGCGCTATGCGACCCCCTCCACCGCTTCGCAGCTCCGTCAGAACTCGAGCGACCTACAGAGCCACGGGCGCCGACGCGCCCGTGCGAACGGAGGTCTCGGCAGCCTCCGCCAGGGCCAGCGCGGCGATCGCGTCGGCGAGGCCCACCCGCGGCTCGGCGCCCGCCAGCACCTCCGCGAAATGCGCCATCTCCTTGCCGTAGGCGTCGGCGTAGCGATCGAGGAAGAAGTTCTGGAAGCGGTCGGCGGCGGCGCCCGGCTCGGTCCAGAGCGAGAGCGTGCTCTCGGTGACGTTCCCGGCCCGCACCATGCCGCCGGAACCGAAGGCCTCGATCCGCTGGTCATAGCCATAGGCGCTGCGCCGCGAGTTGCTGATCAGGCACAGCCTCGCCGACGCTGTGCGCAGCAGGATCTTTGCGGTGTCGACGTCGCCGACCGCGCCGATTGCGGGATCAACCAGACAGCTGGCGCTGGCGAACACCTCGGTCGGCCCCTCGCCCAGAAGCCAGCGTGCGGTGTCGAAGTCGTGGATCGCCATGTCGCGGAAGAGGCCGCCGCTGACCTTGACGTAGTCGATCGGCGGCGGCGCCGGGTCGTGGCTGACGATGTTCAGCGTCTCCAGCGTTCCGAACGCGCCGCTGTCCATCTGCGCCTTCAGGGCCTGGAACTGAGCATCGAAGCGCCGATTGAACCCCATCAGGACGCGCGCGCCCTGCAATTGGGGCGCAGCGTTGCGGACGCGGGCCAGGTCCAGATCGATCGGCTTCTCGCAGAAGATCGCCTTGCCGGCCCTCGCCGCCGCGAGGCAGTGGTCGAGGTGGGTGTCGGTCGAACTGGCGACAACCACGCCGGCCACATCGGGGTCGGCGAATACCTGCTCGGCGACGGCGACCTGCGCGCCCCAGCGCTGGGCGATCCGGTCCGCCGCCTCTGCCGCCGGATCGACGACGTACTTCAGCGTGAGCGCGGGATGAGCCGCGGCGTTGGCGGCGTGGATCGAGCCGATCCGTCCCGCGCCGAAGAGGGCGATGGCCGCCATCAGAGCCGCTCCACCGCGATGCTGCGGCGCTCGCGGACCGACCGGAGCGCGGCGTCCGCGAGCAGCAACGCGCCGAGGCTGGCGTCGTAGCCGGTGAGCGGGCTCGCCTGGCCCGCCAGCACGTCGGCGAAGTGATCGAGCTCGGCGCGGTACGACTGCGCGTAGCGGGCCGCGAAGCTGGGAAAAATGGGCGCAGCCGCCGACCCCGCCTCGCCCCAGGTCTGCACCGTCGAGACCCGCGGATTGCCGACGATCGCGGCCCCCTTCGAACCGTAGGCCTCGACGCGCTGGTCGTAGCCGTATCCGCTGCGGCGGGTGTTGCTGATCACGCAAAGCCGCCCGGACGCGCAGCGCAGCACCAGGCGCGCGGTGTCGACATCGCCCGCCTCGGCGATGGCCGGATCGACCAGGCAGGCGGCGAAGGCGAACACCTCGGTCGGCGACTCCTGCAGCAGCCAGCGGGCCATGTCGAAATCGTGGATGGTGAAGTCGCGAAAGAGCCCGCCGCTGGTCGGGATGAACGAGGGCGGCGGTGCGGCCGGGTCGTGGCTGATCAGGTGGAGCGTCTCGAGCCGCCCGATGTCGCCGGCGTCCAACCGCGCTTTGAGCGCCTGGAAGTGCGGGTCGAATCTGCGGTTGAAGGCGACGTAGAGCGGCGCGCCCGGCCGAGCGAGCGCGTCGACATGCGCGCGAAGATTCGCTGGCTCGAGGTCCAGAGGCTTCTCGCAGAAGACGGCTTTGCCGGCTTCCAGGCTGGCCAGGACGAGGTCGAGGTGGGTGTCGGTCGAGGTCGCCACGAGCACCCCGGCGAGATCCGGGTCAGCCAACGCCTCCGCTAGGGTCGCGGTCCGGCCGCCCAGCTCGACGGCCAGGTTCGACGCGAGTTCCGTCCTCGGCTCGACGACGTAGGCCAGGTCTAGGCGAGGATTGGCCGCAGCGTTGCGCCCGTGGATCTGACCCATCCGACCAGCGCCGAGCAGAGCTACCTTGAAAGCGCCGCGCGTCATCTCGCTCGCTCATATGGAAGGAAGCCAAGCGCGGCAATCGAAGCCGCTTTCCCGGGACCCGGGCCTCGCCGGACATGATCAGGCAGGTCTATGATCCCGCCCTCGCCAACGGCGGACGAAGGGGACCAGGTCGTCGGGCTCGGCAATAACGCATGCGTCTTGAAGATGGAGTGACAGGGTCGGCCGCGGCCCGTCGGGTCGAGGCGCTCTGGCGCAGAGCCAGAGGCGGTGAGCGGCGTCCGCTCACCGGCGCCGACCGCACGCTCGACCGCATCGCCCTCAACACGCTCGGCGTCGCGACCGAAGAGCTGCGCGAAGTCCTGCCGCGCTTCGACGTCTTGGACGAACTCCTCGCCTGGTCCGACGCGCGGGCTGGCGGGCTAGATCGCGAGACGCTCGACCGGTTCGAGGCGGTGGTGACGGGCGCGCCGGCCCCGGAGGCGGTGCGGCGGCGCATCGAGGCCCTCGAAGCCGCCGAGCCCGTGCTGAGCGCGGACGAGCTGCGCGCCTGGGACGAAGATGGCTACGTGATCGTCCCGGCGGTTATCACGCCCGACGAGGCGCGTGAGCTGGCCGACGTCGTCTGGGCATCCGTGGGCGCCGACCCCGAAGATCCGGCGACCTGGCGGCTCACCGACCATGGCATCATGGTCCAGCTCTTTCAGCACCCTGCGCTGACGCCGGCCCGGACCTCGCCAAGGCTCTTGAAGGCGTTCGCTCAGATCTGGGGAACGGCTGACCTCTGGACCAGCCTCGACCGGGTGAGCTTCAACCCTCCCGTCCGCCCGGGCGTCGAGTTCCCCGGCCCGCGCCTGCACTGGGATATCAGCCTCGTCCCGCCGGTGACCTTCCAGGCGCAGGGGATGATCTACCTCACCGACACGACCGCCGAGCAGGGCGCTTTCGAGGCGGTTCCGGGGTTCCACAAACGCATCGACGCCTGGCTCGAGGGCCTGGGCGAAGGTGTCGATCCCCGCCGTGTCGACCTCTCGGCAGGAGCACGGCGCATCGCTGCGAACGCCGGCGACCTCATCATCTGGCACTCGGCCCTGCCGCACGGCGCTTCGCCCAACACCGGCGACCGCCCCAGGCTCGCCCAATACGTCACCCAATACCCAGCCAGCCTGCGCCCGGCTGATCGTTGGCGTTGATGTGGAGATCATCGCCAGAAGCCGAAATTGTCGAGACCAGGAAAGGGCAAGGGGGTCTTCTGACCATGGACGCCGCCGACATCCGCACCCGGCTTGGCGTGCGCCACGTTATCAACGTCTCGGGCACGATGACGTCCCTCGGCGCCTCGATCGTGGCGCCTGAAGCGGTGGAGGCCGTCAGCGCCATCCTCCGCGAGTTTGTCGAGATCGACGACCTGCAGCGCAGGGCCAGCACCGCGATCGCCCGGCTCTGCCAGGCCGAGGCGGGGTTCGTAACCGCCTCCTGCAGTTCAGGGATTACGCTAGGCGTGGCCGGCGCCATGACAGCCAGCGACCTCGCCGCCATCGAACGCCTGCCCGACACGACGGGCCTGAAGAATGAGGTCGTGATCCTCGCGGGCCACATGGTCTCGTACGGCGCCCCGGTCGAGCAGGCCATCCGCCTCGCCGGCGCTCGCGTTGTGCCGGTAGGTCAGGCGACCTCGGCCCACGCATACCAGCTCGCTGGCGCCATCAGCGAGCGCACGGCGGCAGCCGTCTACGTCGTGTCCCATCACACGGTGAGGTACGGCATGCCGCCGCTGGCGGAGTTCGCGGACATCGCCCACGGCAAAGGCGTACCCGTCATCGTCGACGCCGCATCGGAATATGACCTGCGCGGCCCGCTCGCGGCAGGCGCCGATCTTGCGCTGTACTCCTCGCACAAATTCCTGGGCGGTCCGACCGGCGGCATCGTCGCCGGCCGCCGCGACCTCGTTCGAGCCGCCTTCCTGCAGAACAGCGGGATCGGCCGCGGCATGAAGGTCGGCAAGGAAGGCATCGCCGGCGCCATCGCGGCGCTGGAAGCCTGGGAGCGGCGCGACCATGCCGCCGTCCGGACGCGCGAGACGCAGGCGCTGCATCTCTGGCGGGACGCGCTGCAGGGGCGGCCCGGCGTGACCGCCGCCATCGTTCCCGACCCTACCGACAACCCCCTCGACCGGCTGCACGTGGCCGTGGAACCTACCGCCGCGCACATCACGGCCTGGGACCTGGCGGACCGGCTTGCCTCAGGAAGCCGCCCCGTGATCGTGCGCGACCACGAGATCGAGCACGGCTACTTCCTGATGGACCCCTGCAACCTCCATCCGGGCGAGGAAACCATCGTCGCTGCGCGGCTCGTCGAGGAACTGGACCGGGCGCTCGCCTCGAACGAGATCGTCGCAACCTCCGTGTCCGCCCGCCGCGCCCGGCGCATGCGCGCCCGCCTGGCCTGGCCGGACTGACGACACGTCCGCCGGCGCACCCGCCGTGGAACGCTTCCGACCCAGCGGAGGCAGGCCAGCGGGCCTTCGAACGTGCGACCTTTCCACCGGGGTCCTGGGCGCTAATGTCCTCGGGCGGAAAGGAAAACCACGATGAATCTCGATGTGCTTGCCGAAGGGCTGCAATTTCCCGAGGGCCCGATCGCCATGCCGGACGGTTCGGTGATCCTGGTCGAGATCGCGCGCGGGACATTGTCGCGCGTCTGGAACGGCAAGGTCGAGGTGGTGTGCGATCTGGGCGGCGGGCCCAACGGCGCGGCGCTGGGACCCGACGGCGCTGTCTACGTGGCCAACAATGGCGGCGGCGGTCTGGCTGGCGGCCCGCGAGAAGCGGTCCAGGGCGGCATCGACCGGGTGGACCTCGCGACCGGCAAAGGCGAGCGGCTCTACGACACCGTCGGCGGGAACCCCCTCTCGGCGCCCAACGACATCGTCTTCGACGCCGACGGCGGTCTCTGGTTCACCGACTTCGGCCGAACGACCGGGCGGACCCGTCACCTCAGTGGCGTCTACTACGCCAAGGCTGACGGATCGCGGGCCGACGAGATCTCGTTCGGCGGCACCGGCTACAACGGGATCGGCCTCTCACCCGACGAGAAGACCGTCTACAGCGCCGAGAGCTACACTGGCCGCCTCATCGCCTTCGATCTCATCGGCCCGGGCCAGGTGATCAAGGGAGGTCGGGGCGGGCGCCTGGTGGGCGCAGCGCCGGGACGGGCGTTCTTCGACAGTCTCGCTGTGCAGGCGAACGGCGACATCTGTATCGCCTCGCTCGCCCACGGGGTCACCACGATGACCCCGTCGGGGGCTTGCCGTCAGACTCCTCTGCCCGACCGGATGACGACGAACATCTGCTTCGGCGGAGCCGACATGCGCGACGCCTTCATCACCCTGTCGGAGACGGGCAGACTGGTGCGGATGCGCTGGCCGGAGCCGGGTCTGAAGCTGAATTTCACTGCGTAGGCGGCGGCGGGCCTCGTTCGAAGTATCGTGCGGCAATTGGCTTTCCGACCCCGCTCGCGACCGCCTTCCGCGTCGCGGCCTGTGGCGGTCACGCGCTCGGAGGCGCTAGCATGTGCGACCCGGGCGGCGATGGCGTCGGACTTGGGGGTAACGGAGCCAGCCCATGCTCGCCGCCACGCGTCCCCCGACCGCGGCCATCGACCTCGATGTCGAGACTGCGCGCAGCAACCTCGACGCCCAAGGCTATTGCATCATTCCGAACGTTCTCTCGCGCGCGGAGATCGAGGCGCTGAGGTCGCGACTGGTGGAACAGGCCGAAGGGGAACGGGTTCGCGGCGTCGCCTTTCACGACGGCGGTCCCGGCCGACCCAATCAGCGCGTGTGGATGCTGATGAACAAAGGTCGGGTGTTTCGCGACCTGATGCTGCACCCGGTCATCGACGCCTTGATGGGCCACCTGCTCGGCCCCGATTTCCTGGTCTCGAGTTTCACCGCCAACATCGCCCATCCGGGGGGCGAACCGATGGTTCTGCACACCGACCAGGGCTACGTGGGGTTCTGGACCCCCAAGCCGGTCGTGGCCAACATCGCCTGGATGCTCGACGATTTCACGGACGAGAACGGCGGCACGCGGCTCGTGCCGGCAAGCCACCTGAACGAAGCCGCGACCCCGCGTTCCTCGGCCTATGCGCCGACCGAGCTGGCCAACGCCCCCACCCTCGCCGACACCATCGCCGCCGAAGGCCCGGCCGGGTCGATCCTTTGCTTCGACGGCCGCGTCTGGCACGGCACCGGCGCCAACCGCAGCGACAAGCCGAGGCACGCGCTTCTCAGCTACCATTGCCGACCCTTCATCCGCCAACAGGAGAACTTCGTCCTCGGCCTCGACCCCGGCCTGCGCGCCTCCGAGCGCCCCGCCCTGCTCAATCGTCTCGGCTTCGCGACCTGGGCCGGTCTCGGCCGCGTCGAGTCGCCCCGCCCGGCGACGCCGCTCTTCGTCACCCCAGGCGCTGTCGGCCCGCTCGCCGCCGACGGAACGCCCCTGGCGCAGGAGGCGTGATGAGCCTCCGCAAGCTCGGCTCGACGGGCCTGTCCATCGGGCCGCTCGGTCTCGGCAGCGTCAACTTCTCCTGGCTCACTGACGAGCCGGACTCATTCGCCATCCTGGACAGCGCGTTCGAGCGCGGGATCAACCTTCTCGACACGTCGGACAACTACAACGCCGGCCAGACCGAAGCCCTGATCGGACGCTGGTTCGGCCAGGGTGGCGGGCGTCGCGAGAAGACCGTGCTCGCCACGAAGGTCTATTCGGCGCCGATGGAGTGGGGCTCGCCCGACCCGGTCAAGCGCGCCGGGTCCTGGGTCGGCCCAAATCAGAAGGGTCTGTCGGCCAAGCACATCCGGGAGGCGTGCGAGGCCAGCCTCAAGCGGCTCAACACGGACTACATCGACCTCTACCAGATGCATCACGTCGACCGATCCGTGAGCTGGGAAGAGATCTGGCAGGCGATGGAGCTGCTCGTGGCCCAGGGCAAGGTGCTCTACGTCGGCTCCTCCAACTTCGCCGGCTGGCACATTGCACAGGCCCAGGAGACAGCTCGCCGCCGCGGCTTCCTCGGCTTGGCCTCCGAGCAGAGCGTCTACAACCTGACGAAGCGCACGGTGGAGCTGGAGGTCCTGCCCGCCGCCCGAGCTTACGGCATGGCGTTCCTGCCCTATAGCCCGCTGGCGGCCGGCGCTCTGGGCGGACGGCCGAAGGACAACGACGGCGGCCGCCGGGCGTTCGTGCGCCAGACCCCGGCGCTGGAAGCCTTCGAGGCGCTTTGCGGCAAGCTCGGCCACCCGCCCGCAGACGTCGCGCTGGCATGGCTCGCGGGCCGTGAGGGCGTCACCGCGCCGATCGTCGGGCCGCGCACGCTGGATCAGTTCGAGTCCAGCCTGCGGGCGCTCGACATCGTCCTCGACGAATCCACCCTGCGCGAACTCGATACCGTCTTCCCAGGTCCGGGCGGACCGGCGCCTGAAGCCTACGCCTGGTGATGAGAACGTAGCGCCGTCCGCTTCGGTCGTTGCGCCAGGGTCCGAGCGGCGCCACGAGTCGCAGCAATGACCTCGTCTGCGTACGCGCAAGGCCGTCGCGCCCTCGTCATCCACGAGGACGACGTCGGCATGACGCACGGCTCCAACGTCGCCTTCGCAGAGCTATCGGCGCGCGGCGTCGTGAGTTCCGGCTCGGTGATGGCGCCCTGCCCCTGGTTCCCCGAGACCCTGGCGATGGCTGCCGCAGACCCGTCCCTCGACCTCGGCGTGCACCTGACGCTGAACGCCGAGAAACAGCTCTACAAGTGGCGCCCGCTCACCCACCCGCCCGCTTCGGCGGGGTTGACCGACGAGTTCGGCTACTTCTGGGAGGACGTGAGCTCGGTCCGGCGCAAGGCTGCGCCCGAGGCGGTCGAGGCGGAGCTGCGCGCCCAGATCGACGCCGCCATCGCCGGCGGCATCGACGTGACCCACCTCGATGCGCACTGCGGCGCTGTGATGTCGCCGGAGTTTCTCGACATCTACCGCCGGCTGGGCGAGGACTACGATCTGCCGATCGTGTTGATGCGCCGTTTCGAAGGCGGCAATCCGCGCCCGCCCGGCCGCCCGGCGATACCGGACCCGCTGGTCGAAGCGGCCGAACAGGCGGCCGCCGCGGGCGAGCCGGTTTTCGACCTGTTCTACGAGACCCCGTGGGACCGCAAGGCCGAGGCCGCAGGCGTCTATCGCGACATCCTCGCCAGCGCGGTCGACGGCCTCTCCTTCTACGCCTTCCACTTCAACGCGCCCGGCGACTTCGAGGCTGTCGAGCCAGAGTTCGCACGCTACCGCACCGACGAATACGCGCTCTTCAGTTCCGGCCAAATCGAGCCGGTGCTGGCCGCGTTGGGGATCGAGCTGATCGGCATGCGCGAGATTCGCGACCGCCGCCGCGAGCTTCGACGCCAGAGGTGACCCGCTGGTCGGCCGAGACGTACGTACGCGTCCATCAACTGACGGCATCGACTCGATAGCCTAATGCGAATTCAGCCGGGTCAGCGGCGGGCCTAGCTTTCCCCTGCAACGAGCTTCGGCCCTCCCGAAGCGAACAACCGACAGGGACCCGAGCCATGACCCGCCCCCTCCTCAGCCTCGCCTTCGCCGGCGCCAGCCTCGCCGGCGCGATCGCCATCTCCGGAGCCGCCCACGCCGGCGAATGCCCGGTCGGCCAGAGCCATCCCGACGCCCGCTCAGGCGGCGAGACGATGGGCAAGGGCGTCACCGACACCGTGCTCAACGCCGTCCAGCTCGGCGCCGAGATCCGCGGCCTGGACGGCCGACAACTGCGCCTGCGCCGCCTGGTGGTGGCGCCCGGCGGCGTCGTGCCTTGGCACACCCACGCTGATCGCCCGGCCCTGATCATGACCCTCTCGGGCTCGATCACCGAGTACCGGTCCACCTGCGCGGTCGGCATCGAGCATCCGGCGGGCGACGTCGCCCGCGAAGCCGGCGGCGTCTCGCACTGGTGGCGCAACAACGGCCGGGTTCCGGCCGTGCTGCTGGCCGCCGACATCAAGAACGACGGCCTGCCGGCCTCCGCCGACCACATGTAACCGTCCGCGAGGCGCCCGCCCCTCCCGAACGCGCCTCGCCCTTCGCCGGCTGCCCCGCCCTCGACCGGCCGGCGGCGTGCGGCGTCCCGCTCCCCCTGGGACGCCGCACGCGAGGGGTTCCACGCCTGGCTCACGGAGGCTTCCGATGACCGCCGCCACGATCGCCGCAGCCCCCGCCCGGACCGGGCGCCCCGCCTTTCGCGCGTTCGCCGTAGGCCTGATGGGCTTCCTGACGCTGGTCGATCTCTTCGCCGCGCAGGCGCTGCTGCCGACGCTGGCGAAGACCTATCGTGTCGCCCCGTCGGCCATGGGCGTCGCCGTCAACGCCAGCACCATCGGCATGGCGGCCGCCGGTCTGATCGTCGCGCTCGTCAGCCACCGGATCCCGCGCCGCACCGGCGTCTGGGTCGCCTTGGCCGTGCTGGCGGTTCCGACCACGCTGCTGGCGTTCGCGCCGAACCTGGCGGTCTTCACCGGCCTACGGATCGTCCAGGGACTCTTCATGGCCTCGGCGTTCACGCTGACGATGGCCTACCTCGCCGAGCGCGGAACCGCCGAGGAGACCGCAGGCGCGCTCGCCGCCTACGTCACTGGCGCGGTCGCCAGCAACCTCGTCGGGCGGCTCGTCGCCTCGGCCGTGGCGAGCCACGCCGGCCTCGCGGTGAACTTCTACGTCTTCGCGGGCCTCAACCTCGCCGGCGCGGCGCTCGCCTTCGCGAGCCTCAAGGCCGCGCGGCTGGAGCCGATCGCCGCAGGCGCCGGCCGGCCCGCCCTGGCGCGGCTCGCCGCCCACCTGCGGGTTCCATGCCTGCGAGCGTGCTTCGGCATCGGCTTCTGCGTCCTCTTCGCCTTCATCGGCGCGTTCACCTACGTCAACTTCGTGCTGGCCAGGTCGCCGATCGCGCTCTCGCCGATGGCGCTCGGCCTGGTCTACCTGGTGTTCGCGCCCTCGATGGCGACGACGCCGCTGGCCGGCCGCATCGCCAGCCGGTTTGGGCCAAGGCCCGCGTTCTGGGCATCGCTCGGCCTGGCCGGCGTCGGCCTGCCGCTGGTGCTGCTCCCGAGCCTGCCGCCGGTCATCCTCGGCCTGACGCTGATCGGGGTGGGGACCTTCTTCGCGCAGGCGGTGGCGACCGGCTTCGTCGGCCGCGCCGCCAGGCAGGACCGCGCCGCCGCCAGCGGCCTCTACCTCGCCGCCTACTACCTCGGCGGCCTCGCCGGCGCGGCGCTGCTGGGCCAGGTGTTCGACCGCCTCGGCTGGCCCGCGACGGTGGCGGGCGTGGGGCTGGCGCTGGCCGCCGCCGCCACCTTCGCAGCCGTGCTCCGCCCCGAAACCGCCGGCGCCAGGGCGCGCTGACGTTTCAGGCCGGGACGAGAGCCTCGCGCACGCCGTCGTCCGCCGCAGGCTCGAACTCGCTCCGCGGCCAGGGAAAGGCGCGAGCCTGGCGGATGAAGGCGCCGACGGCCGGCGAGTGCGGCCGGCCGCGGACCGTCACCAGCATGATCGTGCGCACGAACTCGGGATCGATCAGGCGGCGGGTGACGAGCGCCGGGTCGGTGACGCTGAGCTCGGGAAAGAAGCCGAAGCCGAGCCCGGCTTTGATCATTCCCTGCACCCAGTCGTCGCGCTCCGAGGTGAACACCTGCCGCACATAGGCGCCGCGGCCGCGGAACTCGCGGCGCGCCAGGTCGAAGATCTCGCAGTTGGCGCGGTTGACGTAGGCCTCGCCGTCGAGCTCGCGCACCCGCACCACGTTCTGGCGCGCGAAACGGTGTTCGGGCCCGACGCAGATCACGAACCGCTCCTGGAACAGAGGCACGGCGTGGAAGCGCACGTCCGGCCCTTGCGGCAGACCGAACAAGGCGAGCTCGATCTGGCCCTCGGCGAGACGCTCCAGCAGTTCGCTGGCGGCGCAATCGCTGACCTCGAGGTCGACGCCCGGATGCTCGCGGCTGAACTTGATCATCAGGTCGGAGAGGATCGCCGGGCCGATCGTGCACATCGCGCCGATGTTGAGCCGCGCCGTCTCCAGCTTCTTCAGCGCGTGGGCCTGCGCCTTCACCGCGTCCGTCTGCGCCTGGATCGACTCGAAGTAGGGCAGCATGATCCGGCCCAGCTCCGACAGGTGGGTGCGCGCCCGTTCGCGGTGGAACAGCGCGCCGCCCAGCTCGGCTTCCAGCTGCTGGATCGCGCGGGTCAGCGCCGGCTGGCTGACGTTCGCCTGCTCGGCGGCGCGGGTGAAGTTGAGCGTGCGGCTGAGCGCCAGGAAGTAGCGCACCTGCTGCATTTCCATCGTGGCCGCTCCCTCGCGTCTTCGTCGCCGGCGATGATGAAGCCGCAGGCTTCGTGGCGGGCATAACGAAACTGCATGAAATCCATGCGCGGCCGGCCCGTGGTCCGCCGGCGGGCGAGCTGCTAGCCTCGGCCGTTCCGACGGCCCGCCGGAGCTCAGAGGAGCGCGCCCGCGCCATGGACGATCTATCCGACCCGCCGCACCCGTTCGCCGCGCTCGAAGTGGCGCTGGAACAGGCGCGCAGGATGGATGCGCCGCTCAACGAGCGCATGGGCCTGATCGCCGACACCGTGCGCGCGCTGAGCGCCGAGTTCGCCGAAGCGGTCGACGGCTTCGTCGGACGCCTGCAGAGCGCCCGCGCTGGCGCCGGAGCGCCGCAGGTCGGCGATCCGATGCCGCCGTTCCTGTTGCCCGACGAGAACGGTCGCCTCGTCGGCCTTCCATCGCTGTTGGGCCGCGGCCCGCTGGTGATCGCCTTCCACCGTGGCCACTGGTGCCCCTACTGCCGCCTCGACGCCTCGGCGCTTGTGGAGACCAAGCCCCGCCTTGGCGGCGCCCAGATGGTCGCCATCACGCCTGAGCTGCAGCGGCACACCCTGGAGCTCAAGGCCGAGACCCTCGCCGACTTCCCGATCCTCAGCGACATGGACAACGGATATGCGCTGTCGCTGAACCTGGCGGTCTGGGTCGATGACGCGATGGCGTCGATGATCGACGCAGCGGGGTGGAACATCCCGACCTACAACGGCGCCGACTCCTGGGTGCTGCCGATCCCGGCCACCTTCGTGGTCGGCTCGGACGGCGTCATCACCGCGCGCGACATCGATCCGGACTACCGCCGGCGGATGGACATCGAGGCGCTGGTCGAGGCGGTGAAGCGCACCCGCTAGCTACCCCAGCTTCGCCTGCCAGTCGGCGGCCCGCAGCAGGTTGAGCAGCGTGGCCGCCTCGGTCGGCCGGCGGCGGCCGGCGACGGCATAGACCGACACCGTCCGCTGCAGGTCGAGCAGCGGCAGCTTGAGACGGCGCAGCCCGGCTGAGCGGGGCGCCGTGGCCGGCGCGACGGCGATGCCGAGGTTCGCCTCGAGCAGCGCGGCCATGTCGCGATCGGTCTCCACCTCGTGCGCGTTGGCCACCGGCACACCGCCGGCGCGCAGCCGCGCGATCTGCTGCTCCGCAAGCTCGCTGCCCACCTGCACCAGGAACCGTTCGCCGCGGAGCGCCTCGCCGTCGAACGCGAGGTCGTTGCGCATCGCCAGCGGATGGTCGGCGCCGACCACCAGCTCGAAGTCTTCGGTGAAGAGCGCCCAGGCGTCGAGCCGGTCCCACGCGCCCTCGAGCGGCCCGGCGATCGCGAGCTCCACGTCGGCCGCCTTGAGCATCTCGACAATCTCGGACGCAGTTCCGCGCCGGATCTTGAGCTGCAGCGTCGGGAAGGCTGCGTAGAGCTCGGTCAGGCAGCCCATGATCAGCTCGACGCTGACCGTCCGCGACACGCCGACCGCGAGCGCGGTGACCTCGCCGGCGGCGACCGACTTTGCTAGCGCCTTGGCCGAGGCGGCGCCTTCGTAGCACTGCTGCAGCAGCGGCAGCATGCGCTGGCCCAGCTCGGTGAGGTGCGAGAGGCGTCCTTCGCGGCGGATCAGCTCGCCGCCCAACTCGTCCTCCAGGCCCTTGATCGCACGCGTCAGCGCCGGCTGCGAGACGTTGCAATGCTCGGCCGCGCGCGTGAAGTTCAGTGTGCTCGCCAGCGCCAGGAAGTACCTGACTTGCTGCATCTCCATCGGCGCGCAGTCCCCCTCTCCTGCCGCGACGACTCGATGCTACAGGTTCGACATATTCGCGCAAAGCCGCGGGTCGGCGGCGGTCTCCGATCCGCCTTCAGAGCGTCTCGCACGCGCAGCGGCCCGCCAGGTGCGCGTTCGCGGTTGCGAGCGGCTGGTCGTCGCCGGTGATCAGCCGCGCGCCGCGGTCGAACGTGACGTAGCTCCACATCCAGTCGATCGCGACCGCCAGACGGTTGCGAAAGCCGATCAGGAACCAGATGTGGGCGACGCTCCAGACCAGCCAGGCGAACGCGCCCGTGAGCTTCAGCCGGCCGAACTGCGCCACCGCCTCGCGCCGACCGATGGTCGCGAGCGAGCCGGCGTCCGCGTAGCGGAACGGCGGCGGCGCGGCACGGCCGGCGACACGCGCGGCGATGACGCCGCCGACGTAGACGCCCTCCTGCTTTGCCGCCGGCGCGACCCCGGGCACGATGCGGCCCGCCGCGTCGGTCAGCGCCGCGAGATCGCCGACGACGAACACGTCAGGCGCGCCCTTGACCGAAAGATCAGGCGCGACGACGACCCGGCCGGCGCGGTCGAGGGCGGCGCCGAGCCAGGCGCCGGCCGGCGAGGCCTGCACGCCAGCGGCCCAGAACACATTCGCCGCCGGGATGCGCTCTTCGCCGAGCGCCACGCCGCCCTCGTCGCAGGCGGTCACGCCGACGCCGAGCCTCACCTCGACGCCGAGCCGCTCGAGCGCGCGGCGCGCGTAGTCGGATAACCTCGGGTCGAACGCGCCCAGGGCGCGGTCCGCCGCCTCGACCAGCACGACGCGGGCGGACTCGCCACGGATCGCGCGGAAGTCGGTGGCGAGCGCGCGCCTGGCCAGCTCGGCGATCGCGCCGGCGAGCTCGACGCCGGTGGGACCCGCCCCGACGATGACGAAGGTCAGCAGGCGGGCGCGCTCGGCCGGGTCGCAGGCGGTCTCGGCCGCCTCGAAGGCGCTCAGGATGCGCCGACGGAAGCCGAGCGCATCGTCGAGCGACTTCAGCCCCGGCGCCCAGGCGGCCCAGCCTTCATGGCCGAAGTAGGCGTGGGCGGCGCCGGTGGCGAGCACGAGGTAGTCGAACGGGGCGCTGCGCGGTCCGACCAGCAGCTGCTTTCGGGCGAGGTCGACGCCGCTCGCCTCGGCGAGCACCACCCGGACGTTGGCCTGGTCGCGCAGCACCGTGCGGATCGGGCTGGCGATCTGGGTCGGGGCGAGTCCGGCGGTCGCGACCTGGTAGAGCAGCGGCTGGAAGAGGTGGTGGTTGCGCCGGTCGACCAGCGTGATGTCGACCGGCGAGCCCTTTAGCGCCCGCGCGGCTGAAAGACCCGCGAAGCCCGCGCCGACAATGACCACCTGCGGCCGGCTCAATGGGCGGTCCAGCCGCCGTCGACCGTCAGGGCCGCGCCGGTGATCGAGTCCGCACCGGCCCCGCAGAGGAACGCCGCCAGCGCGCCGATCTCCTCGACCGTGGCGAAGCGCTTGTTGGGCTGCGCCTGGAGCAGGATGTCGGACACGACTCGCTCCTCCGGAATGCCGTGCGCCTTGGCCTGCTCCTGGATCTGCCGCTCGACAAGGGGCGTGTAGACGTAGCCCGGGCAGATCGCGTTGCAGGTGACGCCCGAGGTCGCCGCCTCGAGCGCGACGGTCTTGGTGAGGCCGATGACGCCGTGCTTGGCCGCGACGTAGGCGGACTTGAACGGCGAAGCCACGAGGCCGTGGGCGCTGGCGATGTTGATGATGCGCCCGAACCTCCGCTCGACCATCTCGGACAGCACGGCCCGGATCGTGTGAAAGGCCGATGAGAGGTTGATCGCGATGATGGCGTCCCACTTGGTGACCGGAAACTCGCCGATCGGCGCGACGTGCTGGATGCCGGCGTTGTTGACCAGGATGTCGACGGGGCCGAGCACGTCGCGGGCGTAGGCCATCATCTCGGCGATCGCCTTGGGATCGGAGAGGTCGGCGCCGGAGTAGATCACCTCGACCCCGTGCTCGTCAGCGAGCCGGTCTCGGGTGCGCAGGATGCCCTCGGCGTCGCCGAAGCCGTTCAGGACGATCGCGGCGCCCTGGCTGGCCAGCGTCTCGGCGACGCCGAGGCCGATGCCGCTGGTTGATCCGGTGACGAGCGCAGTGCGGCTCGCGAGCGGGCGGCCGTCGGCAGGCATGACCTGCGGCCGTTCGAGGGTGTCGGACATGAGGATGGCTCCTTGGTGTGAAGGCTGAGATTCAAGCGGCGGCGCGCCAGCGGCTGACGCGGTAGACCGCGCCCAGGGTGGGAAGACCGTCGCAGCACTCGACCGCGCCGTCGCGGGCGAGCTTGGTCAGGTGGGCGAGCACGGTGTGCGCCGCGGCCGGGCGCAGGCGCTTGTCGACGTGGCCATAGAGGCGATCGACCAGGCGCCGGATCGACGACGGTCCTTCGAGGTCAAGCGTCTCCAGGATCTGCGCCTCGCGCAGTCGGTGGTGGCCGATCGGCTCCGCGGCCGGCTCGGAAACGAACAGAATCATGAGTTTGTCTCCTCCTCGATGAGTTGGCGGAAGGCTCTGGCCAGGCGGCTGACGGCGCGCAGCTTGTCGCGCCACGTCAGCGCCAGCGGGGGCATGTCGGCCTTGTTGACGTCGACGACGTAGATCCGGTTCGAGGCGCGATCGCGCAGGATCTCGAGTCCGCCCCAGTCGAGTTTCATCGCTCGGACGAAGGCGCTCAGCCGCTCAATCTCGGCCGTGCTGAACACCTGCTCAGGCCGCGCGAGGCTGACCTGCGAATTGTAGGTGTCGAACCGGCGGTGGATCGGCCGGCGTTTGACGAACACCACGACCGGCTTGCCGCCGACGAACGGCGTGCGCAGGTCGACCACCTCGTTGTCCTCGAGGTTGTCGATCAGCCGCTGATAGATGCGGCCGGGCGCCGGCTGGCGCGGGCAGCGCACGACGCGGCGTTCGTTGACGCCGCCCGCCTCGCTTTTCTCGACCGCGTAGCCGCGCGTCGTCGTGGGATCGAGCGCCAAGGGGTAGCCGAACACCGCTTCGAACACCGCAGCGACGCGGCTCTTGGAGACGTCGCGGCATTGAAAATTGACCCGCCGCACGGACGCCGCAGCGTCGGAAGGATGCTCGGCGATGCGGACTCCCGCCCAGGCGGCCGCGGCGGCCCAGACCAGGCGCGACGGCCGCGGCCGATCAGGCGCGAACCAGACGGCCGGGATGCGATCCCGCTTCAGGCGGCGCAGCGCCCCCCTGACGCGCGCTGGCAGGCGGAAGGCGAGCCAACTCGCGGCCGGCGCCCCAGCATGGGGGTTGAGGCGGCAGGCGACGGCGGCGGATGCGGACCCTGCAGCGTAGCGCGTGGCGTTCATGTCGGCGGTCCCAGCTCCTGGCCGTCGGCGCCTGCCGGCCCGACGAGGCCCGCCCTGAAGGGCGATGCCGACCCTTCATTTGCCGCATGAAGCGCCCGAGCGCTCATGCCGATTGGCTATCGATCCGCGACGCCCGACGCATCGACCGCCGCGGTGGCCCGAGCACGCGAAAACGGCGTCCCCGCGAGCAGCGAGGACGCCGTAGATCTCAGTGTCTTCAGGTGGTTGCTGACGGATCAGGGCTTGGCGGCGACGCCGCCGGCGATCGAGCCGGAAACCTCGGTGGCCATCTTGAACGCCGGGTCGCGGTCGGTGATCGCGTAGCGGTGCGCGACGAACGCGAAGTCCGAATACGCGACCCAGATCTTTCCGTCCGGATCCTGCACCACCAGCATCCGCACGGGCCAGTCGAGCCCGGCGAGCGGGTTGGAGGTCAGGAACTGCACGCCCAGCGGCGGATTGCCGAAGATCAGCAGCTTGGAAGGGCGGAGCGGCAGCCTGGCGCCCGCGCCCAGCTGAGACTGGTCGATCTCGTCGAAGAATCGGATCCCCTTCGCGGCGATGTCGGCCTTCAGGCGCGCGACGGTCTCGTCGAAGCCGTAGGCGCTCTGGACGCGGATCACGCCTTCAGCCGGGGCGGTGGCGGGCGGCTGGTCGGCGAACGCGCGTTCGGCGCTGGCGCCAAACGCGAAGCTCATGGCGAGCAACAGGGCGAGGCGGCGCGCGCCTCGTGACTTCTGGTTGGTCATGGTCGGAGTTCCTTCTGGCGGGTCGAGGGGCTAGCCCTCGCTGATCATCCGGCCCGCCGCGGCCTCATGCAGGATGAAGCCTTCGACGGGGTCGAATTGGCGGGTCCAGGGCGCCTGCGCGAGCACGCGGTTGGTGTCGGCGTAGCCGGCGTCCCAGCGCGAGCGGATGCCTTCGGGGCTGAAGTCGATGTCCTTCGCATGGTCCTCGCCCTGCAGCGGCGGGGCAAGCAGGCGGACGACGTGCATGCGTGTCGGGCAGCCGTAGGCCGTCAGAGCCTTGACCTCGGGGCGCTTGCGTTCCTCGTCCGGCAGGCGCTGGGCCAGCTCCGAGATCACGTGGCGCAGGCGATGAAGCTGCTTCTGGCGCGCGATGTGGCTGACCGCCCGGCTCGAGTACTGCAGGTCCTTCTGCCGGCTCATCACCTTCCAGATGCTGTCGGGCTCCGGGCCGTTCGGGCTCCAGACGTGCACGGCGAAGACGAGGCCGCTGCGGCGCGGATTGTCGTCGAACACCGCCTCGACCGGCGTGTTGGAGAGGATCCCGCCGTCCCAGTAGAGCTCGCCGTCGATGCGAATGGCGGGGAACGCCGGCGGCAGCGCGCCCGAGGCCATCACGTGGCGGAGCGTGAGCTCGGTGTCGCGGCTGTCGAAGTAGCGCATCTCGCCGGTCTGGACGTTGGCCGCGCCCACGGTCAGCCGCGGCGCGCAGGCGTTGAGGCGCTCGGCGCTCACGAGATCCGCGAGGGTGTCGCCGAGCGGCTCGGTCGAATAGTAGCCGGCGTCTTCCGAGCCGAGCGGCGCGTGCATGCCGAGGAAGGCCCAGGGGTTCGGCCGGAAGAAACCGTCGAGGCCGGTCGTGACGGTCATGCCGTTCGCGGCCAGGGGTCCGATCAGCGGCAGAGACCCGGCGAGCTGGGTCAGCACGCCGTGCTTCATCCGCCGCCAGAACTCGCGCAGCCGCGGCAGGCGGTCCTTCGGCTCGTTGCCGGCGATCAGGCTGGCGTTGATCGCGCCGATCGAGGTGCCGATCACCCAGTCGGGCTCGACGCCCGCTTCATGCAGCGCCTGGTAGACGCCGGCCTGGTAGGCGCCCAGCGCGCCGCCGCCCTGAAAGACGAGCACGACCTGGCCGATCCGGGCCTTGTCGAACTCGAGCGTCTCAGTCATCGCATCCATCGCGTCGCTCCCTCCCTGGGTCGACGCTGAAGCTCTCAGACCCGCCCCTCCAGCGGAAATGTCGGTTGGCTAATCAGTCGATGCGCTTTGGCTATAGCGATCCTGCATCGACCCGTTCGCAATCGGGCATTTAACCCGCGCGGCGTCCGCGGCGATGTTCGCCGGGACAACGAGCGGGAGACAGGCGATGTCGGAAAGCTTCGATGCGATCGTGATCGGCGCGGGCCAGGCCGGCCCGCCGCTCGCAGTGCGGATGGGTCAGGCCGGCCAGCGCGTCTGCCTGATCGAGCGCGAACACCTGGGCGGAACCTGCGTCAACGACGGCTGTATCCCGACCAAGACGCTGGTGGCGAGCGCGCGTGTCGCGCACGTGGCGCGTCGCGCCGCCGACTATGGCGTGGACGTCGGCGGCGCAGTGAGCGTCGACATGGCGCGGGTGAGAGCCCGCAAGGACGCCGTGGTGCAGGCTTCGATCGACAGCCTGACCCGTTGGATCGGCGACGCGCCGAACGTGACCTTCGTGAAGGGCGAGGCGCGGTTCGTGGGCGCGCACGAGGTCGAGGCGGCTGGGCGCCGGGTTTCGGCGCCCAGGATCTTCATCAACACCGGCGGCCGCGCGACGGTCCCCGACTGGCCGGGCCTCGACGACGTCCCCTACCTCACCAACACCAGCATGATGGCGCTGGACCGGCTGCCGGAGCACCTGATCGTCGCTGGCGGCAGCTACATCGGGCTCGAGTTCGCCCAGATGTACCGCCGCTTCGGCGCCCGCGTGACGGTGGTCGAATACGCCGATCGCCTGATCGCCCGTGAGGACCCCGAGGTCTCGGCGGCGGTCACCGACATCCTCGCCAGCGAGGGGATCGGTATCCGCCTCGGAGTCCGCGACATCGCCGTCGCGAAGACCTCGGCCGGGGTCCGACTGACCGCGACCTCGGGCGGCGCGGCGCTCGACGTCGAGGGCAGCGACCTGCTGCTTGCGGTCGGCCGCCGGCCGAATGTCGAGACGCTCAACCTGGAAGCCGCGGGCGTACGGCTCGACTCGCGCGGGTACATCGAGGTCGACGATGCGCTGGCCACCACCGCGCCGGGCGTCTGGGCGCTGGGCGACGTCAACGGCCACGGCGCCTTCACCCACACGTCGTGGAACGACTACGAGATCCTCGCCGCCAACCTGTTGGGCGGCGAGTCGCGGCGCGTGAGCGATCGCATCACCGCCTACGCCCTCTTCACCGACCCGCCGCTCGCCCGGGTCGGGCTGACCGAGACAGAGGCGCGCGCGAGCGGCCGGCCGCTGCTCAAAGCGGTGATGCCGATGACCCGGGTCGGCCGCGCCCGCGAGCGCGGCGAGACGCAGGGCTTCATGAAGGTGCTGGTCGACGCCGAGACCAGGCTGATCCTGGGCGCCGCTCTGCTCTGTATCGAGGGCGACGAGATCATCCACTCGCTGCTCGACGTAATGGCCGCCCGCGCGCCTTACACCGTGATCGAACGGACCATGCACATCCACCCGACCGTCAGCGAGTTGATCCCCACGCTGCTCGCGGGTCTGCGCCCGCTCTAACGCGGGCGCGGGGAGACATCACTCCCTGGGCGGCGCGAGCCACTCGCTAGGCATACGCCTCGGTCATCGCTGAATAGACCAGCGTTCTGAGGTCTCTGCGCAGGGTGAGGCGCGCGTCGCTGCCGATCACCTGGGTCATGAACACGACGGTCAGGTCTTCTTTCGGGTCGATCCAGAACGCCGTCGACGCCGCCCCGCCCCAGAAATATTCGCCGAGCGAGCCCGGCAGGCGGGTCTTGGCGACGTTGATGTTCACGCCGCAGCCGATCGAGAAGCCGATGCCGGAATAGCCGGATTCGCTGAACGCCCCGGGCGGGGCCATCGAGGCCAGCTCCTGATTGTCCGGCAGATGGTTCAAGCTGAACAGCTCGACCGTCTTGGGGCTCAGGATGTGCACGCCGTCCAGCGACCCGCCGTTCAGCATCATGCGGCAGAAGCGCATGTAGTCGTGGATGGTCGAGACGAGACCGCCGCCGCCGGCTTCCAGGATCGGCGGCTTGGCGTAGGTGCTCTTGCCGGCGTCGTCCTGCAGCTTCAGTCCGCCGCCTTGCTTGGGCTGATAGCAGGAGCTGAACCGCTCGATCTTCTCCGGCGGCACGTAGAACGCGGTGTCGGTCATGCCGAGCGGCTCGAACAGGCGCGTGCGCAGGAACTCGCCGAAGCTCATCCCCGACAGCTTCTCGACCAGGTAGCCCATCACGTCGATCGAGACCGAGTAGTTCCAGGCCGTGCCCGGCGAGAACTCCAGCGGCAGTTCCGCCAGCTGGCTGATCATCCCCGAGAGCCCGCCGGGTGTCTGGAAGTCGTTGATCTTCATCTTCCGGTACGCGGCGTCGACGCTGGTGCGCATCATGAAGCCGTAAGTCAGGCCCGACGTGTGGGTGACCAGGTCCACCACCTTCATCGGCCGCCCTGGCGGCGTGGTGATGAAGCTGGGCGGCGCGCCGGCCAGCAGGGTCGGCATGCCGCTGGCGTAGACGCCGAGGTTCTTCCACTCGGGGATGTGCGTCGCGACCGCGTCGTCGAGGCCCAGCGCGCCCTCTTCGACCAGCATCATCAGCGCGACCGAAGTGATCGGCTTGGACATGGAGTAGATGCGGAAGATCGCGTCCTCCCGCATCGGCTTGCCGCGCTCGAGGTCCATGTGACCGGCCATGCCGGTGTGGACCAGCTCGCCCTTGCGGTGGATCTGGGTCAGGATGCCGGGCAGTTCGCCGCTGTCGACGTAGCGGCGCTTCATCACCTCATCCAGCCTGGCAAGCCGCGCTCGCGACATCCCGAGTGTTTCTGGCGTGGTCACTTCTGCGTCCTCCCATCCAAGGTTTCCTTGAAAGTAGCAGCAGGCGGCGGCTTTGCACGCGCCTTGAGTCGCCCTGGGCCGGGCTCGTCGCGGGGGCTGTCGCGCCCTTCAGTCGAAGACCTCCTCCAGCAGGGCCGCCATTTCGCGCCACGAACGGCGGTCGGCGCCCGCGTCGTAGCGTAGGAACTCCGGCCGCCCGGCCTTGTCGGCCTCCTTGTTGGTGAAGCTGTGCACCACGCCGCCGTAGAGGCTCATCTGCCAGTCGACCCCGGCGTCGGTCAGCATGCGATGGAAAGCCTCGCGCTGATCGGCGGGTATGCCGGGGTCTTCGGCGCCGAGGAGCGCCATGACCTTGCCTTTGATCTTCCCGGCATCCTGGGGCGAGGTGACCTGCAGGCCGCTGTGGAAGCCGATCGCAGCCCTGATGTCCGCACCGCTGAGGGCGAGCTCGAACGCCATCGTGCCGCCGAAGCAGAAGCCGATCGCCGCGATGCGGGATGCGTCGACGCCTGGCTGGGCCAGAAGCGCCGCGAGCGCATCGCCGGTGCGCGCGCGCACCTTCTCCGCGCTCGACCGCAGTGGGCCGAGGGCGGCCTGCAACCCGTCCATGCCGATCGCACGCCGCTCGCCGTGCAGGTCGCAGGCGAGCGCGATGTAGCCCAGCTCCTCGGCGATCCGCTCGGCCTTCTCGATCGCGTGCGCGCCGAGCCCGAACGCTTCCGGGAACACCAGCACGCCCGGCGCGGGTGCGGACGCCGCGGGACGGTGCAGGCTGCTCACCATCGTAAGCCCGTCGGACTGATACCGAACGTCTGTTGCAGCCACGTGGTCCTCCCTGCTCTGGCCGCGCCAGTGATCCCGGCCTCATCCAGCCGGATCGCCGGCGCGAAGCCGCTGATAGCCACCCACCGGCGGCGCAGGTCAAGCGTCCGCCGGCAGCCGCGCTCACCCGCTGCAGCGCCAGGCGGCGTCTTGCCGGTCGCGCGGATCGGCGTCATCTCTTGCGCGATATGGCCCGGTATGAACTACGGCTCTACATGCGCAACGCCTGCGGGCCGGCGCTGCTCGGCGAGGTGGCCTGTTTCGATGCGCCCGACGAGCGAGCGGCCATGTCGGAGGCCGATCGGCGCGTTCGCGAGCTGCCGAAGCGGTGCTTCGGCGCGCTCTACGACCCCGCTGGCGTTCAGATCTGGTCTGAGGACGCTCCCGCCGCGCCGGCTCGCTAGACTCGGAACCCCGCGCGCCTCCGCTGAACTCTCGGTGCGGACGGCTGACGGGCCTTCGCGATGAACGTGACGCAGACTAGTCTCACGGGCCTGGCGGCGCGCAAATGAACGGGCGAGCGAGTTGCGTATCCACAATCTCTATGCCGACGAGAACGGAGAGTCGCACTTCCGCGACATCGAGGTGCCATGGGTGCAGGATCTCCCCGGCGGGAAGCTGTCCGAGCGGCGTCCCGCCACCGGCGTGATCTTCCGCGAGACGGCGGGCGACTACGACCTCGATTGGCATCCGGCGCCGCGTCGCCAGTACATCGTGAACCTGGACGCCGGGGTGGAGCTCACCGCCAGCGACGGCGAGCGCCGCGTGATCGGCGCCGGCGAGGTGATCCTGGTGGAGGACACCACGGGCAAGGGCCACCTCTCAAAGGCGGTCTCCGGACAGATCCGCCACTCCATCTTCATCGCAATCGACTGATCGGACAGCGCGCCTCGGCGCCCGCACCCGGTGTGGGCCGGCGCGTGTGGGCCAGGCTTGGAGCCCACAGGCTCAAGCTCGGCCAGCTTGAACGCCCTCTGTTCGTGACCTGCAGGCGCTGGTCTGATGCTCCTTCGCGCCGCGCGCTCGCTGTTCTAGTGTTCGACAGTTCCAACGACGAGCGCTCGCCATGGCCGGCCTTTGGTTCGAGGAGTTCGAGGCGGGGCGGCGCTTCGCGCACGAGATCCGCCGCACGGTCACCGAGATGGACAACGTCCTGTTCTCGGCCCTCACCTACAATCCGGCGGCGATCCACATCGATCATGCCTACGCCGCGACCACTGAGTTCGGCCGGCCGCTGATCAACTCCCTCTTCACGCTGGGCCTCGTGGTCGGCCTGACGGTCCAGGACACCACGCTCGGCACCACCGTGGCCAACCTCGGTTTCGAGAAGACGGAGTTTCCCAAGCCAGTGTTCGCCGGCGACACCATCCGCGCCGAGAGCGAGGTCAAGGCGGTGAGGCCGAGCGCCTCGCGGCCGGGCCAGGGCGTCGTCACCTTCGAGCACATCGGGCTCAATCAGCGCGACGAGGTGGTCTGCCGAACGATCCGCGCCGCGCTGATGCTGGGGCGGCCCAAGTGAGGCTACGCTCGATGCTGTTCGTGCCCGCCGACTCCGAGCGCAAGTTCGAGAAGGCCCAGGGCTGCGGCGCCGACGCCCTCATTCTTGACCTCGAGGACGCCGTGGCGGCGCCGCTGAAGGCCGAGGCGCGCTCGAGGGTCGCGACCTGGTTGGCACAGACCGACCAGCGCGACTGGGCCTTCTTCGTGCGGATCAATCCCTTCGAGACGGGCCTGACGCTCGCTGACCTCGCCGCAGTGGTGCGCCCCGGGCTGGACGGCCTCGTCGTGCCCAAGGCGAACGGCGCCGAGGATATCGAGCGTCTCGGCTGCTACCTGGATGCTTTCGAGACGGCGGCCGGCATGACGCTCGGTTCGGTGAAGCTGGTGGTGGTGGCCACCGAGACGCCCCAGGCGATGTTCCGGCTCGGGTCCTACGCGCCGGCGCATCCGCGGCTGGCCGCGCTCACCTGGGGCGGCGAGGATCTCTCGGTCGCCATCGGCGCAGTGACGCCCCGCCAGGAGGACGGCCGCTGGACCGAACCCTATCGCCATGTGCGCAGCTGGTGCCTGTTCGCGGCGGCCGCCGCGCGCGTGGCGCCGCTCGAGACGCTCTACGCCGACTTTCGCGATAGCGAGGGACTGGCGGCCATGGCCCAGGCCGCGCGGCGCGACGGCTTCACGGGTCAGATCGCCATCCACCCGGACCAGGTCCCGGTCATCAACGCCAGCTTCACGCCCTCCGAGGCCGACGTGGCGCACGCGCGGCGCGTCATCGCGGCCTTCGCCGCACGGCCGGACGCCGGCACGGTGGGCATCGACGGCAAGATGTACGACCGGCCGCACCTGACCGCCGCCGAGAAGGTGCTTCAGGCGGCAGGCCCGCACTGATGGACGCCGGGGCCAGCGACGCGCACGAGACCATCCGGGAGGGCGTGCGCGCGGTGATGACGCGCTTCGATGACGCCTATTGGCTGGCCCGCGACGACGACGGCGTCTTCCCGCATGAGTTCCACCGGGCGATGGCCGAGGGCGGCTGGCTCGGGATCACCATGCCGACCGAGTACGGCGGCGCGGGACTCGGCGTCACCGAGGCGGCGGTGATGATGCGCGAAGTGGCCAGCCACGGCGGCGCCATGTCCGCGGCCTCGTCGGTGCACATCAACCTGTTCGGCCCGCATCCGATCGTCGTGCACGGCAGCGCGGAGCAGAAGGCCCGCTGGATTCCGCGGCTGATCGCCGGCGACGACAAGGTCGCCTTCGGCGTCACCGAGCCCGACGCCGGCCTCAATACGACGCGGATCAAGACGTTCGCGCAGAAGGTGGACGGCGGCTACCTGGTCAACGGCCAGAAGGTCTGGACGTCGACCGCCCAGGTGGCGACCAAGATCATGCTGGTGGCGCGCACCGCGCCGCTGGAGGCCAGCCGCCGCGCCACCGACGGCATTTCGCTGTTCTACACCGACCTCGACCGATCCAAGATCGAGGCGCGGCGGATCCCCAAGATGGGGCGCAAGGCGGTCGACTCGAACGCCGTGTTCATCGACGGCCTCTTCGTTCCCGAAGCGGACCTGATCGGCGAGGAAGGCAAGGGCTTCTCCTACCTGCTCGACAGCCTCAATCCGGAGCGGATCCTCATCGGGGCCGAAGCGATCGGGATCGGGAGCGATGCGCTCGCTCGGGCCGCCGCCTACGCCCGCGAGCGGATCGTCTTCGATCGGCCGATCGGCCAGAACCAGGGCGTTCAGCATCCGCTCGCCGAGCGGTGGATGTACCTAGAGAGCGCCTGGCTGATGGCGATGCGCGCGGCGTGGCTGTACGACGCTGGACAACCGTGCGGCGCAGAGGCGAACAGCGCCAAGTTCCTCGGCGCCCGCGCCGGACACGACGCCTGCTGGCAGGCGATCGCCACCCATGGCGGCTTCGGTTACGCCCGCGAATACCATGTCGAGCGCCTCTACCGCGAAGTGGCGATCACGCGGATCGCCCCGGTCACCGAGCAGCTGATCCTCTCGTACGTCGCCGAGCACGTGCTGGGGCTGCCGAAGAGCTACTGAGGGCGCGGCGGGGCCTCGACTCGATGTCCCGACTGGAGCGCGCAAGCGCGTAGGGATCTACTTTTGGCCGTCGCTGGAAGTAGGTCCCAGGCGAGCCCGCTTCGCGGCTTTCAGAGATCACACGGATCGGGGATTGAGCGACGCGCTGCAGTCCGGCGCAGGATCAGACCACCCCCCGCTCGCGCAGCGCCGCGATCTCGGCGTCGCCGTATCCGATCTCGGCCAGGATGGCGTCGGTGTGTTCGCCGAGAGTCGGCGCCCTGTGGCGGATCGAGGCGGGCGTCTCGGAGAGGCGCACGGGGGTCCGCGCAAGCGGCGCGGGCCGCGGCAGGCCGGGATAGTCGACCGGCTGAAAGAATTCCATCGCCCTTACGTGCGGATCGTCGAGGGTTTGCTGCGGCTTGAGCACCGGGGCGGCGGGAATGCTCGCGCCGCCCAGAATGTCGAGCGCCTCCGCCGACGTCCGCCCGGCGCACCAGGCGCCCATGCGTTCAGAGATCAGACCCCCGTGCTCGCCGCGCGAGATGTCGTCCTTGAAGCGCGGATCGGTCAGCCAATGCTCCTCGCCCATCAGTTTCGCCCAGCGCCGGAACAGCGGCTGGCCGATCACCTGCACCAGAATCCAGCCGTCCCGGGTCTTGAAGATGTCGACGGGGCCGGACGTCTGGCCGCGATTGCCGGTCGGTCGCCGGTTGATCTTCAAGACTTCCTGCTCGATCAGCAGGCTGTTGCCGACGGTCAGCGCGGTCGCCAGAAGCGCGCCTTCGACCACCTGCCCCCGACCCGTCTGGCGCCGCGCCATCAGCGCCATGGCCGTGCCATAGGCGCAGTGCAGGGCCGTGCCGAAGTCCACCCACGCCGCCTGGAAGCGATAGGGCCGCTCGCCGTCGCCGTCGGAGGTCATGTAGGCCGCGCCGGACATGACCTGTCCGACGCCGTCGAAGCCGACGCGATCGCTATAGGGCCCGCCGCGCCCGTAGGCGGTGACCATGGTCAGGATGATGTCCGGCTTGATCGCCGCGAGACTGTCGTAGTCGAGCCCCATCGCCGCCAGCGTCCGCGGCGGCAGGTTGGCGACCACGATGTCCGCGGTCTTGACCAGCCGACGAACGACCTCCCGGCCCTCGGGCGTCATCGGGTCGAGGGTCATGCCGCGCTTGTTGCGGTTCATCTGCATGAACAGCCCGCCGTCCTGGGCGTCCGTGAGCGGCGCCTGGAAGCGATCCTCGCCGCCGGTCCGCTTCTCGATGCGGATCACGTCGGCGCCGAACTCGCCGAGCAACATGGCGCAGTAGGGCCCGGCGATGTACCGGCCGAAATCCAGAACGCGAACGCCTGACAGAACTTCCTTCATTGGATCTCCGGCTCCAAGCGGCGAGCTATCTTGCCTTGGGGGCGCAGACAGGCAAAAGGCCGCCTGGGCTCGGCCTGGCGGCTGGTCGGCTCCAACCCCCTCTCTTGGGCGCCGGATGTGGGCGCGGCTAGTCCGCGCTGTAGCTCTCGATCAGCTCGTAGACCTTGTCGCGGTCGAGGCCGTTGGCGGGGGCGGCGGCCAGTTGCTGCTCGGCTTCGAACGACCAGGTGGCGGTCTGGCTCCTCGCCAGGGCTGTAGCCGACGCTGCGGCGCGTATCTCGGGATCGGTGAGGCCGGCGAAGGCGTCGTCGGCCGGCGGCGAGGCCGACACCACGCTCACGGCGGCATCCAGCGATCGGGGCGTGGAGTCGCTGGCGGTGATCTTGTAGTCGCCCAGCGACAGCGGCACGTGATCGAGCCGCACCTCGTGGCTCTCGCTGGTCTGGGAGGCGACGATCGCGCCGGCGCCATTGCGGATCTCGACCTTGTAGGGCGCGCTTCCGCCGACCAGGCGGACGAGCAGCGAGCGGTCGCCGGCGGAGACGTGCTGGCCGCCGGCCGTCAATGCCGGCAGCGCGAACCCGAAGTCGTCGCCGGCGCCTTTCAGACGCACGTTCCACGGCATCCGCTTCATGTCGGGCATCACTTCGTCGTTGATGCTGCGGTAGGCGTTGCCCAGCGCCGACGGCGCACCGCTGCGCGCAGGCACGGTGTAGGCGCCGTCGCGCGTGACCGTCACGTTGCCGACCCCGTCGATCGACAGCACGATCCTGGTCGCGCCCACCGACTTGATGACGTCGGCGCGGCAGACGACCTCCAGCACCCGAGGCCGGCTCACCACCTGCGCCGCGCGGGTGATCACGACGTCCTGCGGCTGCCCATCGATGCGCACAATCACGCCAGCCCCATCGCAGGCTTGCGCCGCCCCGGCGCAACCCAGGGCGGCTCCCAAAGACAGCGCGGTCGAGAGGGCGGCGGCGGCAAGCCTAGTCATCGAGGAAGTCCTGTATGGTCTCAGTTATCGCGACCGCAAACGCCGGCGCGGAGAGGAATCCCCAGCGTCCGTAGTTCAACGTCACGAGCAAAAGGCCGACGCCGGCCAAGTGCGCCGTCAGCGCGATCATCCCGTTTACCACGAGCGGGCTCAACAGGATAATCCCGGTCCGGTGGCCGATCCGGCGTTTGTTGGGGCTGCTGCGCAAGGAATGGTAACGGCCTTTGACCTTCTCGCGCGCAACGGCGGAGGCGGCGAAGGCGACGCTGACAAGCGCCAGCAGCAGCACCTGCAGGATCAGCGGGATCGGCACCAGCCCGCCGCGGGTCAGCTCGAGGCCGCGGATTGCATTGGCGAGAACGACAGTGCCGTTCATCTCGTTGAGCGGCGTCTGCACGAAGTCGGCCGCGCTGGCGTTGGTGCCGCCGATCATGACGATGCGCTGGCAGAGCAGGTCATGGCTGACGTCCCCGCCGGCGTGCAGGGCGTCGAGGATGTCGATCGCGGACAGTCGCCGGAAGATCGTCTTGTCGCCGTCGCCGCAGGCCTTGAAGCCGGGCCAGTGGGGATCGAGGTTCGGCCAGACGCGCGAACTGAAGGCCAGATCGAGCGAGAAGTGATAGTCGATCCGCTCGCCGCGGGTCAGCGTCGCCGCGGGCGCTTTGCTGCAATGACCTGCGGCCTCTTCGATCCAGTGCTTCGCCGGCGCGCGCTGCAGCACGTTCGGATCGCGCTCGGCGTACTGGTAGGCGATCAGCGCCGACGAATAGAGCGGCTTCACGCCGGCCCGGGTGCGCACGCACTCGTAAGGCGTGAACTCGCGGATCACGCCGTTCTCATCCCCGAGCACCTTCGGCGTCCCCCAGTAGATGTTGGAGGCCGGCTGAACGATGTCGTCATAGGGTGAGTCCGGCAGCACCGGGACGGCGCCCCCGAACGTGAACAGCGAGGCGGGAAACGACTGCCGCGAAATCACCAGCGCGGGCGCGGCGGGCGAAGCGGCCCAGTTGGTCAGCGCCGTCCGCAGCCGCGCGACGCCGGCCGCGCCGTCCGATGACGGTTGGGCGATGTCGACGTCGAGTACGACGGCGCGCGGCGCCTGCGCCGGCGGTGTGGCGCGAACGAAATCCAGCAGGTCCGCGATCAGCGCCCGCGGCGTGGTCTCGAGGGGCACGGCCAAAGGCGAGGGCGCCAGTTTGCTCAGCGTCCGGTCGTCGATGTCGAGGAACAGCACGGGCTCCGCGCGTCCGCCGATCAGGTCGCTGCGCAGCTTGAAGGCGGTTTCGGTCATTTCTCGGTCCGGGCCGCCGAGGAACGACTGCTCGACCGTCGGCAGTTGGATCAGCATCAGGACGATCAGGCCGACCGCGAAGGACGTGCCGATCCTGCGCCGCTCCTTGCCTAGTCGAAGATGGTCTCTGAGCCGACGTCTCGGACGCCGCGGTCGAGTCGTTGTCGCTTCCCCCACCTGACCAACCTAGCATTTCCAACAGCGATGGGCGCAAGATCGGCTCAATCTTGAAGCCCGCCGTTCGGATAACTCTCCTCTGAGGCGAGGAATTACTCGCCCATCCAGTTTGACTCAGCTTGCCAGCCAAGTCTTTATCGGCAAACGACTATGGCGGGTGGGTTGTTGTTGCGCTCCAGATACCAGCGCGAGCATTTGCCTGCGCGAGCGGCTGCGGGCCGCCGAAGGCTCACGTGCGCCATCGCCTTGTGCGGCGTCCTTGGCGGCCTGACCCTCGCCGCAACGCCGGCCGCGGCCGATCCGCCGCTCGCGCCGAACGATCCGACCCGCGCGTTGCCGCCCTCGCCGTCGCAATCCGCGCCGCTCGACGTCCACGCCGGCGAAGTCACCGGCGGCCCTCAGGACACGACGACGCGACTGGTCCTGCGCGGCGTCGAGTTCGATGGGGCCAGGACGGTCCCGCAGGACCGTCTCCGCGCCGCCTGGACGCCTTACGCGGACAAGCCGGTAAGTCTGGCGGACCTGCGCGCCATCGGCCGCCGGGCCGAGCAGATCTACACCCGCGCCGGCTACCCGTTCGTCGCCGTCGTGCTGCGCGTGCAGCAGGTGAAGGACGGCGTTGTCCACTACGACGTCGTCGAAGGACACATTTCCGACCTGACGGTGCTAGGCTCGAGCCGCACCGCCCGCCGCCAGGCGACCGCGGCCCTCTCGCCGCTGGTGGACAAGTCGCCGCTGCCCCTGAGCGCGGTGGAGCAGGCCTACCAGTCCGCCAAGAACGTGCCGGGCCTTTCGGTCTCGGGCACGCTGCGGCGCGGCAGCCAGCCGGGCGGCATGGATCTGGTCGTAGCGACCCAGCGGCAGGAGTGGCGCAGTTACGCGAACGTCAACGACCTCTACGCCGACCCGGTGGGTCCCTGGGGCGTGCTGTTCGGCCTCGATCACTTCGGGAACTCGCAGTACGGCGATGAGCTGTCCGGACAGATCTACACATCGGTTCCGTTCGGGCGACAGGTGCTGGCGCGCGGCAGTTACGCGTATCGCCTCAACGCTTCGGGCACGACGGTCACGATCTCGGGCCTCTGGGGCCACGCGAATCCGAAAAGCGCGCTGTCCCTGCTCGCCATCGCGCAGGATGTGGCCTCGATCCGGCTCGACGTCGCCCAGCCGCTCTGGGACCGCCCGGACGCCAAGTTCCAGGTCGACCTGGCGTTGGAGGGAAGCGATCAGAGGACCAACGTGTTCTCCAGCATCCGGCTCAGCGACGATCGGCTGCGCGATCTGAGTTTCACCTTCGCCGGCGAGAAGCACACCCCGCTCGGGCGCCTGGCGATCTCGGGCGAGATCCGGGACGACCTCGACATTCTGGGCGCGAGCCATCCCGGCGATCCGGAGCTCTCGCGCTTCGGCGCCGATCCGCAGGCGACCATCCTGCGCGGCGGGCTCGAGGCCGAGACGCGGACGTTCGAGTATCTTCGCATCGACGTGCGGCTGGACAGCCAGTGGGCCAACCATGCGCTGACCATTCCCGACCAGTACTCGGCCGGCAACCTGACCGTGGGCCGGGGCTACCAGCCCGGCTCGGCGCTCGGCGACCGCGCGCTGGCAGGCTCGGCCGAGCTTCGCATCGGGCCGTTCGACGTGGCGCAGAAGAAGCTGCAGGTCGAGCCGTTCCTGTTCACCGACGTCGTCGACCTCTGGAACATCGGTCCGGCGGCGTTCGGACACCGCCAGCTGCAGTCGGTCGGCGGCGGCGTGCGGTTCCATGTCAACGGCAAGGCCCACCTCGACCTCATGGGCGCGGCGCCCCTTGTCCCTGCGCTCGGCCTCGGCGACCGGACGCCGGCGCCGACCGTGCTGATGAATCTCACCTTCACGCTCGATGACGCCTTCTCGGCGATCCACCGTAAGCTCTTCCACGGAGGCGGCTCATGACCGCTCAGCGTCCCCTCGACTGCCTGGCTCTGCGCGCCATGGGGCCCGCGGCGGCGACGCTCGTCACGGTGTGGGGCGGAGCGGCCGCGGCTTTGCCGACCAATCCGGTCGTCGCCGGCTTCAACGGGTCCGCGCCAGCCTTCAACGCCGGACCTGGCGCGCTCACCGTCACCCAGAACGGCACGCGCCTCGTGGTCAACTGGTCGACGTTCGACATCGCCCACGGCGAGAGCGTCACGTTCAATCAGCCGGGCTCGAGCTCGATCGCCTTCAACGTGCTGCCGGCGGGGGTCTCCAGCACCATCTCCGGCTCGCTGACCGCCAACGGCGGCGTCTGGGTGATGGCGCCCGGCGGCGTGGTGTTCGGCCCCGGCGCAACCGTCAACGTCGGCTCGCTGCTGGCGTCCACGGGCAACTTCACCGCCACCAGCGTCAACCAGGCGCTGAACGGCAACGCCATCGAGATCTTCCCGCAGTCCACTGTCGGCGCCGGGTCGATCTCGGTCGACCCGACGGCGTCGATCAACGCCTCCGCCGGCTTCGTCGCGCTGCAGGCGCCGACAATCGACCAGGAGGGCTCGATCACCGCCACCGACGGCGTCGTGCTGAACGCGATGGAAGGGATGCAGGTCAACGTCTCGCCCGGCGCGGGCGGGGTCCTGCTGCAGAGCGAGACGCCGACGGCGCCCAACGGGGGCTCGTCCAGCATCGCCGCCGGCGGCCACATCACGGCAGGCTGGGTCGAGCTCGACGCTTTCAATGACGCGACCGCCAATCCCGGCGTGTCGGGCGTCATCAACCTGACCGGTCACATCGACGCGATCGGGATGAAGCCCGGGACCAGCGACAGCGTCGAGCTCGTCGCCAACTTCGGGGCGGCGGACCAGGCGCACGACGTAACGACGGTGAACGCCGCTGGCGCGCAGATCGTCGCCCAGAATGGCGTCACGGTCGACGCCGGCGCGGTGAACACCGGCGCCTGGAGCACCCTCTCGAACTCCGGATCAGGCGCGATCCGCATCAACGCCGGACCCGGCGGCGTCAGCATCACCCAGCCGCTGACGACCGCGAGCTCGGACATCGACCTGAACGCCACGGGGCCTCTGAGCGTCGCGGCCAATCTCTCCAGCGGCGGCGCCGTCAACCTGAACGGTGACACGGTGGCGTTGGCGGCGAACACGACCGTCGCTTCCACCGGGTCCCAGCTCATCCAGGCGCCGGACGGCTTCACGGCGGACGCCAGCTCGCTCGTGCGCGCCGGCGACAACAACAACGACCTTCAGAACGTCACCATCGCGGTCGGCTCGACGCTCGGGCCGGCGAACCTGACCACCGGGCAGGTCGCGGCCAGCGCCATCTCGCTGCAGAACAACGCCGGCCTGACGCGGCCCGCCGGCGGCGTCGCCAACGGCCCCGGCGACATCCTGCTCGAAGGCGCCATCACCACCTCGCAGTTCGGCGACCTGTTCATCGACAGCTATCGCTCCGTCGCGATCGACGCTCCGGTGAACGCGCAAGGGAGCACATCGGTCTCGATCTTCACCGATCAGGGCGGGGCGAACGGCGACTACCGCTTCGGCCCGGCCGGCAGCCTGAGCTTCACCGGCGCACCCGGCGGCGGCCAGTCGCTCAACATCAACGGGCAGGACTTCACGCTCGTCTACTCGGTCGCCGACCTGCTCAACGTCAACAACGATCTCGGCGGTTCCTACGCGCTCGCCAACGACATCGACTTCGCGAACACTCCCAACCCGTCAAATCCATCGTCGCCGCAGGCGGTCTTCTTCACCGCCTCGCCGATCGCCAACACCTCGGAGCTGCCGCAGGACGGCGGCGGCACGTTCTTCGGCACGTTCACTGGCCTCGGCCATGATCTCTCCAACCTCAGCGTCAACCAGACCATCGGCGGCACGGGAGCGGTCAGCAACGGCGAGGTCGGCCTCTTCGGGTTCGTCGACTTCGGCGGCGTCGTTCGCGACATCAACCTGATCCGGCCGCAGGTCGGCGGATCCGACTTCATGGATGTCGGCGCCCTCGTCGGCTACCTCAACGGCACGATCGAGAACGTCAGCGTGGTCGGCGGCGCGGTGACCGGCGGGCAGGGCGGCTCCGGTTTCGGCGTCGGCGGCCTGGTGGGCGTGATCGCCGGCGGGGGATCGGTGCTCAACTCGCACTCGTCCGCGAGCGTCACGGCGGGGCTGAACGCCTCGGTCGGCGGCCTGGCGGGCGTGCTGACCAATGGCGGCGCGATCCGCGACGCCTATGCGACCGGTGATGTTGCGACCGGGGACTCGAACGGCGACGTCGCGACCGCCGGCGGACTGGTCGGCGGCACCTACTCGTTTCCGTTCAACGGCCTGGCGGTCAATTCGATCTCCGATTCCTACGCCACGGGCCAAGTCAACGGCGGCGCGGGCTCGCAGGTGGGCGGTTTCATCGGCGAGGCGATCGCCACCACCATCACCACGTCCTACGCCACCGGCGCGGTCGTCCAGATTGCGCCCTCGGGCGGCGGGCAGGGCGAGGCCGGCGGTTTCGCCGGCTTCGTCGGCGGCGGCGCCAGCGTGACCCAGTCCTACGCCAGCGGCGCCGTGACCAGCGCCGGCGCGCCGGGGCAGACCAACCTGGTCGGCGGCTTCGTTGGCCTCATCGGCGACAACGGAGCGATCAGCGATTCCTACGCGCTCGGATCGGCCTCAGCGTCCCTGGACAGCGTCGTCGGCGGTTTCGCCGGCGCGATGGAGGCGGGTCTGGGGGGGACCGGCGCGCCCAGCATCACCCGCGTCTACGCCACCGGCCAGGTCAGCGATCCCGGCGGCTCCAAGCCGGTCGGCGGCCTGGTGGGCGACCTGCTCGCCGGGCAGTTCAGCAACAGCTTCTGGGACACCGGCACGACCGGCGCGCTGCTGCCGGTCGGCCACAGCGGCGGCGGATCGCAGAGCAACCTGGTCGCGGTCGGCGGCGCGGTGGCCTACGCCGCGGCGACCTATGCGCCGACGTTCGACCTGGCGAACACCTGGGTGATCTTCGACGGGCAGACGCGCCCGATGCTGCGCTCGGAATACTCGACCAGCATCTCCAACGCGCACCAGCTGCAGCTGATGGCGCTGAACCTCGGCGCGACTTACACCCTGGCCGGCGACATCGACGCCAGCGAGACCTCGAGCGCCGCCGGCGTCTGGAACCAGACCACCAAGTTCGACCCGGTGGGCGCCACCGTGGCGACGCCCTTCACCGGCGTGCTCGACGGCAAGGGCTTCACGATCTCGAACCTTGCGATCGCCGGCTCGCCGGTCGGCGCGGCCGAGATCTGGGACGGCGAGACCAGTTTCGGCGCGCTCGGCCTGATCGGCGTCGAGGGCCAAGCCGGATCGATCCGCAACGTTTCGATCGAGCATGTCACGGTGAGCGGCGGGGCGGGTATGGACGTCGGCGCCCTGGTGGGGATCGCCGAGGGCGCCGTGACCGGATCCTCGAGCTCGGGCTTCGTGATCGCCGGCGGCGCGTCCGGCGCCACCCCGGCGGCGATCGGCGGCCTCGTCGGCGCCGCGGACGGCGTGATCTCCAATTCGTCGTCCTCGACGGCGGTGCAGGGAACCAACAGCTACGCCGGCGGACTGGTCGGGTGGCTGGCCCCCGGCGGAGCGGTCGAAAGCAGCCAGGCCAGCGGATCGGTCACGGTGACGGATGCGACCGGAGGCGTTCTCGCGCCGGCCGCCGGCGGTCTCGTCGGCTTCGCCGGCTCGCCAACAGTCGATGCGCCGGACGTGACAATCACCGACTCCCAGGCGTTCGGATCCGTCCAGGCCGGGGCCGGCGCGATGGCGGGCGGCTTCGCCGGCGGGCTGAAGGACGCGGCGGTCACCAGCTCGTTCGCCAATGGCTCGGTCCAGGCCGGGCTGGCCGGCGGCGCGGGTTCCGACGCCGGCGGGTTCGCGGGCTATATCGTCTCGAGCCAGGTGACCGCCGACTACGGGACGGGCGCGGTCAGCGTAACGGCCGCCACCAGCGGGACGGGCGGCGACGCCGCGGGCGGCTTCGCCGGCGTGATCGACAGCGGCTCGACCGTCACCGAGTCGTACGGGCAAGGCGCCGTCAGCGCCACGCCCGGAGGCTCGGCGACGCTGACCACCGAGGCTGGCGGCTTCGCAGGCGCCGTCCTGATCGGCGCGATCGTGGACAGCGACTACGCCTCGTCGAGCGTCACGATCGGCGCCGGCGCTCCGGCCGCCACGCAATCCGTCGCCGGTGGTTTCGCGGGCTTCGTCTCAGGCCCGGTCTCGAACATCATGGCCTACGGGGCGGTCGCGGACGGCGGCCATGTCGGCGGCGGCCTGATCGGCGAGTTGCAGAGGACCGGCTCGGCCACGAACGGGGTCTGGGACGTGGCGGCCACGACAGAGTCGGGCGCGATCGGCGCCAACGTCGGCGGCGTCACCAGCGGCCTGGCCAGCGTCGGCGGCGCGAGTCCCAGCCCCTACCTCGCCGCCAGCTACGGCGCGTTCGACTTCGCCAACACCTGGTTCATCATCCCCGGCGAGACCCGGCCGTTCCTGCGCGCCGAGTACTCGACCACGATCCGCAACGTCCACCAGCTCGAGCTGATGACGCTGGACCGCACCGCTTCGTACACGCTCGGCAACGACATCGACGCCAGCGAGACCGCGAGCGCGAGCGGCCTCTGGAACCCGGCGAACGGCTTCGTGCCGGTGGGAACGCTCGCCGCCTCGCCCTTCAGCGGAACCTTGAACGGCGACGGCTTCACGATCTCGAACCTGCACATCATCGCGGCGCCCGGAGCGGAGCAGGACGTCGGGTCGGGCATTGTCACCTTCGGCGCGGCGGGCCTGTTCGGCTTCTCCACCGGCTCTATCTCGAACGTCACGCTGACGAACGTCGACGTCAACGCCGGCGACGGGACGTCGGCGGGGGCGCTCGTCGGATACCAGCTCGCCGGCTCGATCTCCGACAGCTCGTCTTCGGGCTCGGTGACGATCGGCAACAATGTGGATTTCGGCGACGTCATCTTTGAAGCCAATGCGGGCGGCCTCGTCGGCACGACGTCAGGCGCTCTTATTCGGGACGTCTCGTCGGCCTTTGTGACGGGCGGGGAAGCGGAGGTCGGCGGTCTCGTCGGCGAGATGGTCGACGGCTCGATCCTGAATTCCTACGCCACCGGCAATGTGTCCGTGACCGGGTTCGCCGGCGCCGAGACGCCGTCCGTCGGCGGCCTCGTCGGGGCGGCGTTCCAGAACTTCGCCAATCCAACGATCACCGGATCGTTCGCCACCGGTGACGTGACAGCCGGCAGCGGCTCGGCGGCGGGCGGCTTCATCGGCCATGCCCAGGGCGCGACGATCGGCACGTCCTACGCCACGGGGACGGTGACGCTGACTGGGAACAACCCGTTCCGACAGGACTACGTCGGCGGCTTCGCCGGCTTGCTCACGATCAGCCAGGTCACGCAGTCGTTCGCCAGCGGCGCCGTCACGGCCAATGTCACGGGCGAGCCGTCCAACGTCGGCGGCTTCGTGGGCCGCATGTCCGGAGGCTCGGTCGCCGACGCCTACGCGTCAGGCCCGGTGCTCGCGCCGAACGCGACGGATGTCGGCGGCTTCGCCGGCCTGCAGACCAGCGGTTCGATCCAGCGCGTGCTGGCGGTCGGCTCGGTCGATCCCGGCCCCGGCGGCTTCGTGGCCGGCCTGGTCGGCAGCGTGTCTGGCGGCAGCGTCTCCGACAGCTACTGGGACGAAGGCGCGACCGGTCAGGGGACCGGCGTCAACCTGAACGGCGGCACGGCCAGCAACGTGGTCGGCATCGGCGGCGGGACCGACAACGATCCTGCGCTGACCTCGACCTACAGCGCGTTCGACTTTGGCACGCCGATCTGGTCGACGCCGTCGCCAGGCGAGTACCCGCAGCTCTACGGCGTGTCGCACGTGCTCTTGATGACCGTGCAGGATACTTCGACGGTCTACGCCGACTTCCCGGTCTTCACCGTCAATGAATTCGGGTTCCAGCCGCTCGAGGGCCCCTCGGTGGTCAGCGGTCTTAGCGGCGGCGTGGTCAACGCGACGCTCTCATCGTCCGGCCATTACGTTGTGACGGTCAACTCGTCGCCCTATCCGATCGTCTTCGCCGGCGCGTCGGCGACCTCGCCGAACGGCTCGGGCGACTACCGCTTCATCTACGTGGACGGCCAGCTCACGGTTACGCCGCGCACGATCGATCCTGGCCTCGGCAACGTCGTCAAGACATACGACGCCACGACGGGGGCCAACCTGCAGGCCGGCGACTACTTCGTGAACGGAACGATCGGCGGCGACGACGTCAGCCTCGACGATCCGCCCACCGGGCCGAACAGCGGGACCTATGATACGCAGAACGTCGGGACCAACATCGGCGTCAACGTCAACGGGACGCTTTCGCTCACTGGCGCGGACGCGCAGAACTACCAGCTCAGCTCGACCACGATCGTCTCCGCGCCGGTCGGAGAGATCGATCCCGCGACGCTCGAGATCAGCGCCGCGCCGGACACCAAGGTCTACGACGCGACCACGTCGTCCACCGGTGCGCCGTTCGTCGTCAGTGGTCTGCAGGGCGACGACACCGTCACCGGCCTCACGCAGTCGTTCGACAGCAAGAACGCGGGCACACGGCTGCTGCTCGTAGACCCGAGCTTCCAGATCAACGACGGCAACGACGGCGGCAACTATTCGGTGATCCTCGACACCGCGAACGGGACCATCACGCCGGCGTTTCTGCGGGTGGCGGCGGTTGGTGACACAAAGGTCTACGACGGCGGCGTGTCCTCCGGCCTGACGCCGAACGTGTCGGGCCTGCAGGGCTCGGACACCATCAGCAACCTGAGCCAGGTGTTCGACAGCAAGAACGCCGGTTCGCGCTCGCTCGAGGTGGCGCCCGGTTTCGTGATCAACGACGGCAACGGCGGCGCCAACTATCAGGTCACGGTCACCGACGACGATGGCGAGATCACGCCCGCGCCACTCGAGATCAGCGCCGCGCCCGACAGCAAGGTTTACGACGCGACCACCGGATCGACCGGAACCCCGTTCGTCGTCGGCGGGCTCGTCGGCGGCGATACCGTCACCGGGCTGACCGAGATCTTCGACAACAAGAACGCCGGGACGCGCCAACTGCTGGTCAGCGGCTACACGATCAACGACGGCGCCGATGGCGGCAACTACGACGTGTCGCTCGACGCCGCGTCGGGCTCGATCACGCCCGCGCCGCTGACGCTGAGCGCCCTGCCGGACACCCGGGTCTACAACGGGACGACCGGCTCGCTGGTCACGCCGACCGAGGCCGGCCTGCTGGGTCCGGACACGATCTCCGGCCTCGCGGAGGTCTTCGACAGCAAGAATGCGGGCGTCCGCACGCTGCTGGTCGCACCCGGCTACGCGATCAACGACGGCAACGACGGCGGCAACTATGCTGTCAGGCTCGTCTCCGCCGTCGGCTCGATCACCCCCGCGCCGCTGACGCTGTCGGCGTCCGACGACACCAAGGTCTACGATGGCGGGACGGGTTCGACCGCGACGCCCGACGCTTTCGGCCTGTTCGAGGGCGACACCGTCACCGGGCTGACCGAGGTCTACGACAGCAAGAACGCCGGTTCGCGGACGCTGACCGTCGGCCCCGGCTTCGTGGTCAACGACGGCAATGACGGCGGCAACTACATCGTCACCCTGACGGAAGGCGATGGGACGATCACGCCGGCGCCGCTGACGTTGGCGGCCGTGGGCGACATCAAGGTCTACGACGGCGGGACCGGTTCGACCGCGACGCCCGACGCGCTCGGCCTGTTCGCCGGCGACACCGTCACCGGGCTTGTCGAGAGCTTCGACAGCAAGAACGCCGGACCGCGGACGCTGACCGTCGGCCCCGGCTTCGTGATCAACGACGGCAATGACGGCGGCAACTACACGGTCACCCTGGCCGCCGGCGATGGGACGATCACGCCGGCGCCGCTGGTGATCAGCGCCGCGCCGGACAGCAAGGTCTACGACACCACCACCGGATCGACCGGGACCCCGTTCGTGGTCGGCGGCCTGGTCGGCGGCGACACTGTCAGCGGGCTGACCGAGGTCTTCGACAGCAAGAACGCCGGCGCGCGTCACCTGCTGGTCAACGGCTACACGATCAGCGACGGTAACGGCGGGGCCAACTACGCCGTGACCCTCGACGACGCGGCAGGATCAATCACGCCCGCGCCGCTGACGCTGGCCGCGGTCGGCGACGGGAAGGTCTACGACGGCTCGACCGGCTCGACCGGCAAGCCGATCGCCACGGGCCTGCTTGGCGAGGACACGATCACAGGTCTCACAGAGGCGTTCGACAACAAGAACGCGGGCGAGCGCACCTTGGCGGTCACGAATAGCTACGTGATCAGCGACGGCGCCGACGGCGGCAACTACGCGGTCAGCTTCGTCACCGCCCCGGGTACGATCACGCCGAAGCCGCTCGAGGTCACGCTCGTGGGCGAGGTGTTCAAGGTGTTCGACGGCAACACCCGGGCCACGCTCGCCCCATCGAACTACGATCTGCTCGGCGTCGTGCCCGGCGATCAGGTCACCGTGAACGCCAATTTGAACGGGACGTACGACACGCCCGACCAGGGCGTGCACAAGCTGGTGACCGTCATCGGCCTTAGCCTCACCGGCGTCGACGCGGGCGATTACACCGTTTCGCCCGACGCTTCGGGGCCGGTCGGCGTCATCTGCTGTGCGACGCCGCCGATCTACGACGACCTGCTGACCGAGCCCCACCTGCTCCGCAAGCCGGCGCCGTTCGAGTTCCTGAACCCGTTCCCGATCAACGGAGACTTCCCGGTCGCGCCGGACGACGACAGCGGGCCGAAGGTCGATGTCTTCCCGGTCACCGGCGCGGGCAACCGCGACCTCTGGACGGGCCCGACGCCGACAACTGGCGACGGGGGCGGCGACGACGGCCACAAGGACCCGCACCCGTGAGCCGCCGGGCCCTCGCCGCGCTTCTGTCGCTCGCCATCGCCGGCCTCGCCGGCCGAACGACGCACGCCGCCGATCTCGGCGACTTCGGCCTGGGCGTCAACGCCGCCAAGGAAACCTGTCGCGCGGTGACGCGCTTCGACCCGCCGAAAGGCGGGGCCGCCGCCGACATCTTCTGCGGCGCATGGGAGAATCCCTCGGGGCGCGTGATCCTTTACCCTTCGGCCGCCGCCGCGCAGAGCGCGCTTGCCGACGTCTGCCCCGGCGATCGAACCGAGCATGGCGGCGCGGAATTCAGCCAGCTGACCCAGGTCGCCTGCCAGCGCGTCAACTTCGGCGGCCCGGTGCGTTACGCGCTGATCGCCCGCAGGCGCAGCGCCGTGGTGATCGGCGAGGTCTATCCATCCGACTGGGCGCCGCTGGTGACCGCGGCGCGTGTGCTGACCGGCGCGATCGCCCCCTCCGCCGTGACCGCCGCCGCCGGCGAGGCGCCCGGCATGAGCGAGATCGAGGCGGCCTTCCCGAACGGACCGCCCGGCCAGGCCGCGATGGCGGCCTACGAGCTGCTGCTGCGTCGCGCCTACGAGTACAACACGATCTGGAGCTTCGACACCGCCGAGCGCGACTTCGAGGAGCTGCTCCGGGCGCACAACCGGCTCGAGCCGGACGACACCGCCGGCGAGGCGGAGATCTTCGCCGACATCGCGCTCAACATGTCGAACGCCCGCCGCTTCGACGAAGCCAGCGACGCCTTCACCAAGGCCTCCTCGCTGCTGACGCTGCCGAAGGACGCGCTGCTGGCGACCAAGATCACCAACTATCGCGCCCTCGACGCGCTGAACCGGCGCGACTACGCCAAAGGCCTGAAACTGGCCATCCAGGCCAACCAGGCCCGCGCCGAGATCGCCCGCGCGGCGCAGTCGGCGTCTGGCACGGCGATCAGCGAGGGGGACGTCGGGCGCGTGGAGCGCGGCAACGCCGACGCCGCGGATCGGCGCAGCCTGCTGATCTCGCTCACCAACGCCGCGCCCAACGCCGACCGCGCCACGATCCTCTCGGCCCAGGGCGACTACATCGCCGCGATCGCCGCCCGCGCGCTCGGCCGCACCGACGAGGCCGGCTACCTGAACGCCGCCACGCTGGAGCTCAACCAGGTGCAGGTTCCGCCGGGCTGGCTGGTGGAGGACGTCGCCAACGAGCAGGCCGACTCCCGGTACGTGGCCGGCGACTTCGCCGGCTCGGCGGCCGCCGCCGAAGCCGGCCTGAAGCTGATCAAGACCACCGAGCCGGGCACCCGCGCCGAAGCTCATCTCTGGCTCAGCCTCGAACAGGCGCAGACGGCGCTCGGACAGACCGACCAGGCGCTGGCCAGCGGCCGTCAGGCGATGGCGATCTTCGACCGCCAAACCGAACAGCCCGGGATGCCGGAAGACGTGGCCCGCCCGCATCTGGCGCTGCTGGAACAGGAGTGGCGGCGGACGAACGATCCGAAGCTGGCGGCCGAGTTCTTCGAGGTCATGTCGCTGGTCTGGGACAGCGCGGCTGCCCGCACGACCGCCCAGCTCGCCGCGCGGATGACGCTGGGTCCGGCCGGCGCCGAGGCGCGCGCCTACCAGGACGCCCAACGCGCTTACCGCGCCGCCCTCTCGCGGCAGCAGCTGCTCTCGCAGACGGCCAACGTGCCACCCGAGAAGGCCGCGGCGGCCGAGGCGGCTGTGAAGGACGCGACGCAGCAGCTGGCGGCGGCCGAGGCCAATGTCCGCTCGCACGCGCCGACCTACCTCGAGCTGCTGAACCCGAAGGCGTCGAGCGACGACCTGCGCGCCGTGCTGGCCGATCACGAAGCCTATCTGCGCATCGCGCTGGGCGCCCACGGCGGCTTCGGCGTGCTCGTCGACAAGAGCGGGGTGCGGCCCTATCGCATCGCCCTCACCAACGCCCAGGCGGACGACCTCGCCGACCGGTTCCGGCGCAGCACCCGGCTGCGCGGCCGCCTGCTGCCCGACTTCGACGTCGCCGCCAGCTCCGAGCTCTACGCCGGCTTGGTTGCGCCTGTCGCCGACGTGCTTGGCGGCGCACGAGACCTCGACGTCGACGCCAGCGGTTCGCTCGCGTCGGTGCCGTTCGCCGCGCTCATCGCCACCGCGCCCGATCAGGCCAGCCTCGATCGCATCCGCGCCGGCCAGGACTACTCCGGCGTCGATTGGCTGGCGCGCCACGTCGCCGTGTCTTCCGCCCTCGGGCCCGCTGCGCTCATCCGGCTGCGGCACGCGGCGCCAGCGCCTGCGTCGGCGCTCGCGGCCACGATCTACGCCGACTACCAACCCGACCCGGAGGGGGTCGCCCAACGCCTGGCCCAGTCGCTCGACCTCTCCGAGGGGTGCCGCGCGCAGGTCCGGCACGCGCTGCAGCTGCTTGGGCCCCTTCCCGAGACGGCGCAGGAGGCGAGCGGGATCGCGTCCGACTTCGCCAGCCCGCGCGTCGTGCTGGGGCCGGCTTTCACCGACACCGACTTCCTCACCAGCCCGGCGACCGGCGATGCGGACGTGATCGTGCTGGCGACCCACGGTGTGCTCGGCCTGTCGTCCTGCTTCACCGAGCCCTCGCTGCTGACGTCGCTGGGCGCCTCGGGCGACGGTCTGATCGCCGCCTCGCAGCTGCTCGACCGGCAGCTCAAGGCTCAGCTCGTCGTGCTCTCGGCCTGCGACACCGCCGCCGGCGGCAAGCTCGACGAGGCCGCGACTGGCCTCGGCGACGGCGGGGATGCGCTCAGCGGTCTGGCGCGCGGCTTCATCTACGCCGGCGCCCGCAACGTGCTGGCGACCGAGTGGAAGGTCGACGCCGACTCGTCGAGCCGGGAGATGGCGGCGTTCATGGCCGCCGCCAATCAGTCGGGGCGCACGCTGGGTGAGGCGCTGGCCGTGGCGCAGCAGCAGCTGTTCAGCCAGGCCGAGACCGGCCACCCGTTCTATTGGGCGGCCTTCGTGCTGGTGGGCGACGGGTCACGCCGCCTCGGACCGGCGGCAACGGCCGTCGCCGAGGCGCACGTCGACCGGGCGGTCGCCCGGATGACCGAGCGGTGATCGTCTGCAACGACGAAGACGGCGACCGTGTCGGGCGAAGCGTTCAACGACGACTGACGACGGTGCGCAGCGCAGGCTTCGGCGCGAGCTTCGCCCGTAGCACCGCCGCCAGGCACGCGAGCGCCGGATCCTCGGCCCCCTGGGCGGCGGAGATCACGCGGGTCCAGGCTTCGTCGTCCGCGGTCTCGACGAACGTGCGGAAGACGCCGCGCACGAAGTCTGTGACGCTGTCGCCTTGCGCAGCCGCCGCTTCCGAGGCCCTTGCCGCCAGGGCTGGGTCTGCGGCCGTGAGCCAGGGCGCGAGGCGGGCCTCCGCGCCGTCGGCGATCAGGCCGCCCAGCGTCGCCGAGCCCTCGCGCACGCCGTCCTCGGCGAGGCTGATCGCAACGCCCTTGGCGCGCGCCTCGGCGACGAGGCGCGCGACCAAGCGGGCGGCGGCGCTGGTCCAGGCGCGTTGCTCGAGACCCTCGGCGATGCGCGCCCTGAGCGCCTCGAACGGCGGAGCGCCCGGCTGGTGGGCGACGCGCGCCGCGTAGACCCGCCGGCATTCGGCTTCGGTGGGCGCCTCGACGTCGACTTCGGCGGCGAGCACGGCGCGGATCAGCGCCTCGTCGTCGGTCTCCTGGCGGCCGTCCTCATCGAATTCCGGCGTGGCGACGAGGCCGATCTGGCGCGCATGGTTCAGGAGCAGCGCCCGGGTCGCCAGCGCCCGCCCCGCCGCGCGCCGCGCCTCGGCGACGCTCAGGCCCGGGTGGTGCTGAGCCTCCTCGGCGATCAGCTGTTCGGGGATCTCGACTCCGTCGACGACCATCGCGGCCGGCACGGCGCTACTTGCCCGCGGCCGGGCGGACCGGCATCGCCCGCCGGGTGCGCACCAGCTGCCAGCCGCGGCGATTGAGGTACCAGATCGGCGCTGAGAGCATGTGCACGAGCCGGGTGAACGGGAAGACGAGCAGGATCGTCATCCCCAGCACGAGGTGCGCCTTGAAGACCAGCTGCACGTCGCGCACGTCCTCGGCGACGTCGGGCTGCAGCGTGAAGACGCCCTGCGCCCACCGCATGAACTTCACCATCTCGCTGCCGTCGAGGTGCTGGGCCGAGAACGGGATCGTGCCGATCCCGAGCAGCAGCTGCAGCGTCAGGACTAGCAGTATCGCCGTATCGGCGAAGCTGGAGTTGGCGCGGACGCGGGCGTCGAAGAGCCGCCGGTGCAGCAGCAACAGGGCGCCGGCCAGCGCCATGAGGCCCGCCGCGCCGCCGGAGATCATGGCCAGGATCTGCTTGGCGCCGTGGCTGACGTGCAGCGCTTCCCAGACCCAGAGCGGCGTCAGCAGGCCGACGAAGTGGCCGGCGAAGATGAAGAGGATGCCGACGTGGAACAGGTTGGAGCCCAGCACCAGCTGGCGCCGGCGCAGCAGCTGCGAGGAGCCAGACCGCCACGTGTACTGCTCGCGATCGAAGCGCACGACCGAACCGACCGCCAGCACTGTGAGGGCGATGTAGGGGTAGACGCCGAACAGAATCTGGTTGAGGTCCATCAGACGGCCCCCCGGCGTTGCACGACGGTGTGGCCCGGCTGTGAAGAGAGCCCCCCACCCGGCTTCGCTTCGCTCCGCCACCCTCCCCTCGCGGGGGAGGGTTCGCCGGACGCGCCCGGTCCGAACGTCACCGGCGTCTCCGCCCAGAGCCGGTCGAGCGCGGCGAGGTCGGAGGGATCGTCGTCGGGTTCGGCCAGGAGGCTCGCCAGCGCCTCGCGGTCGGCCCTGGCCGCCGAAAGCGACGCGAGCGCCCCGAACGCCGCGCGGTAGAGGCTGCCGCGCTTGTGCAGCCGCTCGCCGATCGCGGCGATCACGTGCGCGGCTTCGCCGAGCATCGAGGCGGCGTCCGCGTCCGGCAGCGTGGACAGGAACTCAAGGAACACTGGCAGGTAGTCGGGCAGCTCGCCGGTGGAAAGCTCCAGGCCCTTCGATCGATAGAGCTCGAGCAGCCCGACCATCGCCTGGCCGCGCTCGCGGCTCTCGCCATGCACGTGTTCATAGAGGTTCAGGGACAGCGAACGCGTTCGGTCGAACAGCCAGACGTAGTCTTCCTGCAGCGCGAGTAGGTCCTCGGTCGAGAGCCGCAGCGCGAGCTTGCCGAGCGCGCGGCGGATCCGGGCCGGGACCAGCGCCTCGTCGTCGATCGCCGCCAGCGCCTCGCCCGCCAGCGCCTGCAGGTCGTCGGTCGGGTAGCTGAGCATCAGGGCGAGCGCGCGGTAGGTGATCGCCATTGGCCTAGAGCTCCATCGGCGTCTTGGCGCGCGAACGGCGATCGATGCCGAAGAGGCCGACCTCGGTGTGGCCGCCCGAGCAGCCGTTGCCGAAGGTGAAGCCGCACTCGCCGCGCAGCTCGAAGGCGTCCTCGCCCGCTTCGCGGTGGGTGGTGGGGATGACGAACCGGTCCTCGTAGTTGGCGATCGCCATGATCCGGTACATCTCCTCGATCGCGCGCACGGTCAGGCCCACGCGCTCGGCGGCCGGGTGGTCGATGACGCCGTCCACGGTCTTGGCGCGCATGAAGGCGCGCATGGCGAGCATCCGTTGCAACGCCAGGGTCACCGGCGCCTCGTCGCCGGCGGTGAGCAGGTTGGCGAGGTAGCGGACCGGGATACGCAGCTGCGCGACGTCCGGCATCGCCCCGTCGGACTCGATCGCGCCCGCGGCCGCGGCCGACTGGATCGGCGAGAGCGGCGGCACGTACCAGACCATCGGCAGCGTCCGATATTCCGGGTGCAGCGGGAAAGCCACCTTCCAGTCGATCGCCATCTTGTAGATCGGGCTCAGACGCGCGGCCTCGAGCCACGCTTCCGGCACGCCGTCGGCCCTGGCCTGCGCGATGACCGCCGGATCGTCCGGATCGAGGAAGAGATCGAGCTGGGCCTGGTAGAGGTCCTTCTCGTCAGGAACCGAGGCCGCCGCCTCGATCCGGTCGGCGTCATAGAGCAGCACGCCGAGGTAGCGGATGCGACCGACGCAGGTCTCGGAGCAGACGGTCGGCTGGCCGACCTCGATCCGGGGGAAGCAGAAGGTGCACTTCTCGGACTTACCGGACGACCAATTGTAGTAGATCTTCTTGTAGGGGCAGGCCGAGACGCACATCCGCCAGCCGCGGCACTTGTCCTGGTCGATCAGGACGATGCCGTCTTCCTCGCGCTTGTAGATCGCGCCGGACGGGCAGGCGGCGACGCAGCTCGGATTGAGGCAGTGCTCGCACAGCCGCGGCAGGTACATCATGAAGGTGTTTTCGAAGGCGCCGTAGATCTCCTTCTCGACCTCCGCGAAGTTATAGTCCTTCGAGCGCTTGGCGAACTCGCCGCCGAGAATCTCCTCCCAGTTCGGCCCACGCTCGATCTTCTCCATCCGCTCGCCCGAGATCTTCGAGCGCGGCCGGGCGGTGGGGAACGCCTTCATCTCCGGCGCGGTCTGCAGGTGGGCGTAGTCGAAGTCGAACGGCTCGTAATAGTCGTCGATCTCCGGCAGGTCGGGATTGGCGAAGATCTTCGAGAGAATGCGCCACTTGGGGCCCATCTTGGGCTCGATCTTGCCGTTCTGCTTGCGCCGCCAGCCGCCGTTCCAGCGCGTCTGGTTCTCCCAGTCGCGCGGGAAGCCGACGCCAGGCTTGGTCTCGACGTTGTTGAACCAGGCGTATTCGACGCCTTCGCGGCTGGTCCACACGTTCTTGCAGGTGACCGAGCAGGTGTGACAGCCGATGCACTTGTCGAGGTTGAGCACCATGCCGATCTGTGCACGGATCTTCATGGCGCCGCCTCCTGGGACGCGCGCGGCTCATCGAGCCAGTCGACCTTTCGCATCTTGCGCAGGACGACGAACTCGTCCCGGTTCGAGCCCACGGTGCCGTAGTAGTTGAAGCCGTACGCGAGCTGGGCGTAGCCGCCGATCATGTGCGTCGGCTTCAGCACCGTACGGGTCACCGAATTGTGGATTCCGCCCCGCTTGCCGGTGATCTCCGACCCGGGCGTGTTCACGATCTTCTCCTGCGCGTGATACATGAACGTCGTCCCCTCGCGGATGCGCTGGGAGACCACCGCGCGGGCGGTGAGCGCGCCGTTGGCGTTGAAAAGCTCGATCCAGTCGTTGTCGACGATTCCGACCTTCCGCGCGTCCGTCTCCGAGATCCACACCACCGGCCCGCCGCGGTTCAGCGTCAGCATCAGCAGATTGTCCGTATACGTCGAATGGATGCCCCACTTCTGGTGCGGCGTGATGAAGTTGAGGACGATTTCAGACTCGCCATTGGGCTTCAGGCCCTTCACCCAGGTGGTCTTGAGGTCGAGCGGCGGCTTGTAGACGCAGAGCGCCTCGCCGAACGCGCGCATCCACAGATGGTCCTGATAGAGCTGCTGGCGGCCGGTCAGCGTGCGCCAGGGGATCAGCTCGTGCACGTTGGTGTAGCCGGCGTTGTAGCAGACCTTCTCGCTCTCGAGCCCCGACCAGATCGGCGAGGAGATGATCTTGCGCGGCTGGGCGACGATGTCGCGGAAGCGGATCCGCTCGTCCTCCTTGGGCAGCGCCAGGTGGGTGTGGGAGCGTCCGGTCTGCTTCTCCAGCGCCGCCCACGACCTCACCGCCACCTCGCCGTTGGTCTCGGGCGCGAGGGTCAGGATGGTCTCGCAGGCGTCGATGTCGGTCTCGATCCGGGCGAGGCCCGCGGTCGGCCCTTCGCCCGCCTCGCCGGCAATGGCCCGCAGCCGCTCGACCTCGTGCGCGGTGTTCCAGGCCAGTCCCTTGCCGCCGTTGCCCACCTTTTCCATCAGGGGACCGAGCGAGGTGAAGCGGGCGTAGAGGTTGGGGTAGTCGCGCTCGACCACCGTGACCTGCGGGCCGGTCTTGCCCGGAAGGAGCTCGCATTCGCCCAGATACCAGTCCTTCACCCCCAGCGGCTGAGCGAGCTCGGCGGCCGAGTCGTGCTGGATCGGCGTCAGCACCACGTCGTGCTCGACGCCCAGCACCTCGGGCGCGACCTTGGAGAAGCTCCGCGCGATCGCCTTGAAGATGTCCCAGTCGGACTTCGCCTCCCAGGCCGGATCCACCGCCGCGGTCAGCGGATGGATGAACGGGTGCATGTCGGAGGTGTTGAGGTCGTTCTTCTCGTACCAGGTCGCCGTCGGCAGCACGATGTCGGAGTAGACGGCTGTGGTCGACATGCGGAAGTCGAGCGTCACCAGCAGGTCGAGCTTTCCTTCGGGGGCGGCCTCGCGCCAGGCGACCTCGCGCGGCCGCTCGCGGCCGGCCTCGCCCAGGTCCCTGGCCTGGACGCCGTTGTCGGCGCCGAGGAGGTGCTTCAGGAAATACTCGTGCCCCTTGCCCGACGATCCGAGCAGGTTCGAGCGCCAGACGAACATGTTGCGCGGCCAGTTGGCCGGATCGTCCGGGTCCATGCAGGACAGCTCGAGCGAGCGATCCTCGAGGCCTTTCACGACGTAGGCCTTGGGATCGAGCCCCGCATCCGCCGCGGCCCCGGCGATCGAGAGCGGATTCGCTTTCAGCGCCGGCGCCGAGGGCAGCCAGCCCATCCGTTCGGCCTTGGCGTTGAGGTCGATCAGCGAGCCGGCGAAGTCGCCTTCCGGCGCGGTGGGCGACAGCAGCTCGGCGGGCGTCACCGTCTCGTAACGATACTGGTCGGTATGGGCGTAGAAGAACGAGGTGGAGTTCTGCTGACGCGGCGGACGCGCCCAATCGAGCGCGAAGGCCAGCGGCGCCCAGCCAGTCTGTGGCCGCAGCTTCTCCTGGCCCACATAGTGCGCCCAGCCGCCTCCGGACTGGCCGACGCAGCCGCACATCACCAGCATGTTGATGGCGGCGCGGTAGTTCATGTCCATGTGGAACCAGTGGTTCATCGCCGCGCCGATGATCACCATGGATCGGCCCTGCGTCTTCTCGGCGTTGGCGGCGAAGCCCCGCGCCACGGCGATGATCTGATCGCGCGGCACGCTGGTGATCGCCTCGGCCCACGCCGGCGAGTAGGGCTCAAGATCGTCGTACGAGGCCGGCATCGCCTCGCCGCCAAAACCCTGGTCGACGCCGTAGTTGGCGAGGAAGAGGTCGTAGACGCACGCGACGAGCGCTTCGCCGTCCTTCAGACGCACGCGTTTGGCCGGAACGTTGCGCGTCAGCACCTCGGGGTGGTCGGTCGAGGCGAAGCCGTTGGCGGCCTGGTGGGCGAAGTAAGGGAAGCGCACTGGCGCCACTTCGTCATGGGCGCCTTTGAGGCCGAGGCGCAGCGTGACGTCGCGCCCGGCGCCGTCCTTCTCCTCCAGGTTCCACTTGCCCTGATCGCCCCAGCGGAAGCCGATCGAGCCGAGGGGCGCGACGACGGCGCCGGTGGCTTCATCGACGGCGACGCACTTCCAGTCGGCGTTGTTCGTCTCGCCGAGCGCGTCCTCGAAGTCTGAGGCGCGCAACAGCCGGTCCGCGACGTAGCCGCCCGCTTGCGGGGCCAGCCGCACCAGCATCGGCAGGTCGGAATAGCGGCGCAGATAGTCGCGGAAGTAGGGCGTCTGCCGCTCGACGTGGAACTCCTTCAGGATCACGTGGCCGAACGCCATGCCGAGCGCCGCGTCGGTCCCTTGCTTCACCGCGAGCCAGAGGTCGGCGAACTTGGAGGCCTCGGAGTAGTCGGGGCAGATCACCACCGACTTGGCGCCGCGGTAGCGGGCCTCGGTGTAGAAGTGTGCGTCGGGCGTGCGGGTCTGCGGCACGTTCGAGCCCCAGAGGATCAGGAAGCTCGAGTTGAACCAATCGGCGCTCTCAGCGACGTCGGTCTGCTCGCCCCAGGTCTGCGGCGAGGAAGGCGGCAGGTCGCAGTACCAGTCGTAGAACGAGCCGCAGACGCCGCCGAGCAGCTGCAGATAGCGCGCGCCGGCGGCGTAGGAGACCATCGACATCGCCGGGATCGGCGAGAAGCCGAACACCCGGTCCGGCCCCCAGGTCTTGACCGTATGCGCGTTGGCCGCCGCGATGATCTCGGTCGCCTCGTCCCAGGCCAGGCGCACGAAGCCGCCCGAGCCGCGCATCGAGGTGTAGGACGTGCGCGCTGCGGCGTCGGCCTGGATCGAGGCCCAGGCGGCTACCGGCGTCATGGTCGCCCGCGCCGCGCGCCAGAGCTTCAGCAGCCGCGAGCGGATCAGCGGGTATCGCACCCGGTTCGCCGAATAGAGGTACCAGGAATAGCTGGCGCCGCGGGCGCAGCCGCGGGGCTCGTGGTTGGGCATCCCCTCGCGGGTGCGCGGATAGTCGGTCTGCTGGGTCTCCCAGGTGACGATCCCGCCCTTGACGTAGATCTTCCACGAGCACGAGCCAGTGCAGTTCACGCCGTGCGTGGAGCGGACGATCTTGTCGTGCCGCCAGCGGTCCCGGTAGGCCTCCTCCCAGCTGCGATCGTCGTCGTTCATCACGCCATGACGGCCGGCGAAGAGCTCGGTCTTGCGGGTGAAGAACAATAGGCGATCGAGGGTGTGGCTCATCGCGAGGGTTCCGGAGGCGCCGTTCGAGCTGCGCTCAGGTAGCGCCCGATCTAACGGCCGGCGTTGACTCAGATCAAGGCGTGCTCGTGATATCCTCGCTCAGCTGACGTGACTAAGATCACGCATGTCAGGGGGCCATGACCGCCGCCGACACCGCTACGCCGCGCTGGAGCCCCGCCTCCCCAAGGGACGCCCTCGCGGCCGTTCCGTGGCTCGCCGCCGTGCCGTCGGCCGTCCTCGCCCTGCTCGCTGACCAGGCGGTTCTGCACCGCGTTCCCACCGGCGCCAGGCTCTTCGAGCAGGCCGAGACCCCCAACTTCGCCGAGTTCCTGCTTCAAGGCTCGGTCGAGCTGCTGGCCGTCCGAGGCAAGACCGAGACGCTGATCGAGACCGTGCGGCCGGTGGACCTGATCCTTCCGGCCGCGGTGCTCACCCGCCAGTCCTACCTCGTTCGTGCGAGGGTCCTGGAGGAGGCCTCGGTGCTGCTGGTGAGCGCGGAGGCGTTCCGCGCGGCGGTGGCGGCCGACCACGCCCTATGCCTGGCGGTGCTCGCCTGCCAGGCCGCCCAGTTCCGGCGTCAGATGCGGCAGGCCAAGGCCATCCGGCTCCGCTCCGCAGATGAGCGGATCGGCTGCTATCTGGTGCGGCTCGCCGAAACGTCCGGCGGCCAGGCGGTCAGGCTGCCGCACGAGAAGCGTCTGATCGCCTCCCAGCTCGGCATCACGCGTGAGACGCTGTCGCGCGCATTGCCGGCGATGGCGCGCCACGGGCTGCGGGTCGAGGGCGACGTTCTCAACGTCGACGACCTTGCCGCGGCCCGCTCGGCCTTTCCGCTCGACCCGCTCATCGATGGCGCAGAACCCATCGTCCCGCTCCCGCTCGCGAGGAACTGATCCATGACCGCCGCTGCGGCCGAAACATCTGGCCTCCCCGTCGCCATTCCCCGGAACCGCGCGCTCGCGTCGCTGCTGGCGGCGACCTTCGCCTTCGCAGTCTGCTTCGCCGTCTGGATGATGTTCGGCGTGATCGGCATCCCGATCCGCAAGGCGCTGCACCTCAACGCCTCGGAGTTCGGCCTGCTGACCGCCACGCCGGTGCTCACCGGCGCGCTGCTGCGGCTGCCGCTCGGGGTCTGGACCGACCGGTTCGGCGCCAAGATCGTCATGCTGATCCTGTTGCTCTTCTGCTCGGTCCCGCTCTGGCTTGCGTCCTACGCCGCGCAGTTCTGGCAGTTCATCGCGCTCGGTCTGGCGCTCGGCCTCGTCGGCGCGGCGTTCGCCGTGGGCACGCCCTACGCCGGCCGGCTGTTCCCGAAGAACCGCGGCTTCGCCATGGGTGTCTTCGGCGCCGGCGTCACCGGAGCTGCGATCAACATGTTCGTCGCGCCCCAGCTGGTCGGCCACTTCGGCTGGCAGAGCGTCCCGCGCGTCTACGCCATCGCGCTCGTGGTGACGGCCGGGCTGTTCTGGCTGATCGCAGCGCCCGATCCCATCCAGGGCGGCGGCGTCGCGCACTCGATCCGGCGCGAGCTGGCCGTGCTGAAGGACCCGCGGGTCTGGAAGTACTGCCAGTACTATTCGATCGTGTTCGGCGGCTTCACCGCGCTCTCGGTGTGGCTGCCGCAATACTTCGTCAGCCAGTACCACCTCTCGATCGCCCAGGCCTCGCTGATGGCCGCCTGCTTCTCGCTGCCGGCCGGGTTGCTGCGCGCCGTGGGCGGATGGCTTTCCGACCGCTTCGGCGCCCACTCGGTGACCTGGTGGGTGCTCTGGGCGGCGTGGATCTGCCTCTTCCTGCTGTCCTACCCGCAGACCGACCTCGTCATTCAGACGGTGCGGCAACCGCTGGCGCTCCACATCGGCCTGAGCCTCTGGCTGTTCGCGGGCCTGATGCTCGCGCTCGGCGTCGCTTTCGCCTGCGGCATGGCCTCGACCTTCAAGTACCTCGGCGACGACTTCCCCGACCGCCTCGGGGCGGTCTCAGGAATCGTCGGCATGGCGGGTGGCCTCGGCGGGTTCCTGCTGCCGATCATGTTCGGCGCCCTGGTCGACTGGCTGGGCGTGCCGTCGACCTGCTTCATGCTGCTCTACGGCGTGGTCTGGGTCTCGCTGATCCTCTCCTACATCACCGAGGTCAGGCGCATCCGCATCATCGGCGCCGTGGCCGGAGCCTCCGCCTAGGATCGGGGCGATGGATACGAGTCGGCTCGCCGACGGCTCTGCGGGCGTACCAGCCGGCCCGCTCGCACGGCTGGGCGCATGGCTGAGCGGCCGGATCGCCACCCTCTATCCCGGCTCGTTCGCGCTCGTGATGGCGACGGGGATCATCTCCAACGCGCTCTGGATGCTGGGCCGCCGGATGGTCTCGCACGGCCTCTTCGCCGTGGAATGCGTGGCCCTGCCCTGGCTCCTGCTCCTCACCGGCGTCCGCCTCGCGAGATTCCGGCGCGCGCTCTGGAACGACCTGATCAATCCGCGGCTGGTGTTCTCGTTCTTCACGATGGTGGCCGCGGCGGACGTGTTCGCCGTCGGCGTCGGCCTGCGCGGGGCGCCGGCGGTGACGACGGTCATCTGGCTGATCGCGCTCGTCGTCTGGCTGGCGCTGATCTACTTCAGCTTCGGGGTCCTGACCTTCCTCAACACGGGGCAAGGCGCCAACGTCGTGCACGGCGGCTGGCTGATCGCGATCGTCGGCACGGAATCGCTGGTGATCTGCGGCGCGCAGGTGGCGCCCCTGGCCGGTCAGCTCAGCCAGTCGGCGTTCGTCCTGATCCACATGCTCTGGGGCGTGGGCGTCGGCCTCTATGGCATCTTCATCACCCTCTTCGCCTACCGGATCTTCTTCTTCCGGTTCGGGCCGGACGACATCACCCCGCTGCTCTGGGTGGTGATGGGGGCCGCGGCGATCAGCACCAACGCCGGCTCCACGCTGCTGCTCGTCGACACGGGCATGCCCTTCCTGCGCTCGATGCGGCCCTTCATCGACGGCGCGTCGCTGATCCTCTGGGCTTGGGCCACCTGGTGGATACCGCTGCTGGTGCTGTTCGGGATCTGGAAGCACGGCGTGCTGCGCGTTCCCCTCACCTACACCCCGATGTTGTGGAGCCTCGTCTTCCCGCTCGGCATGTACGCGCTGGCGAGCCTGCGGCTGTCGCTGGCCTCCGACTTCCCGCCGCTCGAGTGGCTCGCCCAGGCGATGGTCTGGGTCGCCTTGGGGGCCTGGATCGCGACCGCCAGCGGGCTGGCTGTGTCGGCCTGGCGAAGCTATCGCGGGGCGGAGCGTGCGGGGAGCGCGGCATGACCGCCGCCGAACTGCGCGCCTACAAGGGGCCGGCGTTGTTCAGCTTCGGCTTCCGCCCCTTCTTCCTCTTCGGCGCGCTCTGGGCGGCGCTGGCGGCGCCTCTCTGGGCGGCGATCTACATCGCCGGCGGCGCCGAGTTGCTCGGTCAGATCGGGCGCGACTGGCACGTCCACGAGATGCTGTTCGGCTACCTCAGCGCCGTCGTCGCCGGCTTCCTGCTGACCGCCGTGCCGAACTGGACCGGCCGGCTGCCGGTCGCCGGCGCGCCGCTCGCCGCCCTCTTCGGTCTCTGGGCCGCCGGGCGACTGGCCATGCTCGCCGCAGCGTGGATCGGTCCGGCGGCGGCGGTCATCGACTCGGCCTTCCTCGTTGCGCTCGCGGCCGCGCTCTGGCGCGAGGTCGCCGCGGGCCGCAACTGGCGCAACCTGCCGGTCTGCGTGCTGGTGAGCGGGCTCGCGCTGGCGAACATCGGCACGCACCTGCGCGGTCCCTATCCGGCTCTCGCCGACGTCGCCGAGCGCCTCGCCCTCTCGGCGCCGGCGATGCTGGTCGCGCTGATTGGCGGACGCATCACGCCCAGCTTCACGCTCAACTGGCTGCGCCAGCATGACGGGCGGATCGAGCCGGAGCCGTTCGGCATGGTCGACCGGGCGGCGCTCGTCGGCGCGGGCGCCGCCTTGCTCGCCTGGATCGCAGCGCCGACGAACCTGGCGACCGGCGTGCTGGTCTCGATCGGCGGCCTCGGTCTCCTGATCCGGATGTCGCGCTGGCGAGGCGCCGCCGCCGCGCGCGAGCCGCTCGTCCTCGTCTTGCACGCCGGCTACGCCTGGCTGGCGGCGGCGCTCGCCCTGCTGGGCGGCTCCATCCTGGCGCCGGACGTCATCCCACGCACCGCCGCCATCCACGCGCTGACCGTCGGCGCGTTCGGCGTGATGACCCTCGGCGTGATGACGCGGGCCACGCTGGGCCACACCGGCCGGGCGCGAGCCGCGAACCGCCTGACCACGGCGATCTACGCCGCCGTCAACGCGGCGGCGCTGCTGCGTGTGGCGGCCGCCTTCGCGCTGCGGGCGCAAGGACCCTTGCTGGCCGCCGTGGCCCTTTGCTGGGCGGCGGCCTTCCTCGGCTTCGCCGTCGGCTATGGCCCCCTGCTGACGCGGCCGCGGCTCGCCTGACCCCCGCCGGAGCGCCCGGGCGCCTTCGCGCCGACCTCTACGCGGCGCCGCCGCCGCGCAGGTCCGCCGACACCGGCCCCGGGTGACGCGGCGTGCGGCCCCCCCGCTCAGACCATCAGCTCGATCAGGAACGGCCCGGGCCGGCTCAGGGAGGCGGCGAGCAGATCGGCGAACCGGTCCGCGGTGTCGGTCCGCGCGGCTTCCACCCCCATCCCCTCGGCCATCTTCCGCCAGTTCAGGTCCGGATGGCCGAGATCCATCATCTCCAGCGCCGTGCGCCCCGGGTTGGCGCCGACGTTGGCCAGCTCGCCGAGCAGGATCTGATACTTGCGGTTCGAGAGGATGACGGTGGTCACGTCAAGCTGCTCGCGACCCTGGGTCCAGAGCGCCTGCACCGTGTACATCGCCGAGCCGTCCGCCTGCAGGTTGATCACCCGCCGCCCGGGCGAGCCGACCGCCGCGCCGACCGCCATCGGCATGCCGCCGCCAATCGCCCCGCCGGTCGGGTTCATCCAGTCGTGCGGCGGCGAGGCCTTGGTGAAGGCGCCGAGCCCGCGGCCGTAGGTGATGGACTCGTCGACCACGACCGCCCCTTCCGGGATCAGCGCACCGACAGTGGCGGCGAAGCTCTCCGGCGTCAGCGGCCCGCGCCCGACCTCGGGCCGCGCGCCGTTGTCGGGCGCCCGGACCGGAGGCGCTTTGAGCGCCTCGGCGAGCCGGCGCAGCGCATCGATCGGGTCCTGCTCCCTGCGGGCCAGCACGTGGACCTGGGTGGTCGCCGGAAGCCCGCTCTGCGGCTTGCCCGGATAGGCGAAGAAGGTCACCGGCTTCTTCGCGGAGCAGAGGATCAGGTGCTCGGTCTCGGCCATCGCGGCGACGGCGGCGTCGACCACATAGGGCACCCGCTCGAGCTGCGGCCGCCCTTGTCCGCGCGGGGTCTTGCCTGACGTGTCGCCCATGAGCCGGCAGCCGGTCGCCTGGGCGATCTGGTAGCCGAGCGCCAGGCCCTCTTCGGTGACGCCGGCGTAGCCGATCATCAGCGCCACGCGCCGCCCGCCACCGCTGCGCAGGATCGCCGCCGCCTCGTCGATCTGGCTGGGCGCCGCGCACGGCGTCGGCAGCCGCGGCAACGGCTCGGCGACCACGCCGCCGTCGTTCCAGGAGGTGTCAGACGGCAGGATCAGCGTCGCGATCTGCCCGGGCGCGATGGTGGCGGCCTGCACCGCGGCGGCGGCGTCGGATCCCACCGTGGCCACGTCGCTCGCCGTGCGCACCCATCCGGAGACGCCGCGCGCCCAGCCCTCGGTGTCGGCGGTCAGCGGCGGGTCGAGCGGGCGATGGTAGGTGGCCTGGTCGCCGACGATGTTGACCATCGGCGTCGAGGCGCGGCGGGCGTTGTGGAGATTGGCGAGGCCGTTGCCGAGGCCCGGACCACAATGCAGCAGCGTCGCCGCCGGCTTGCCGGCCGCCCGCGCGTAGCCGTCGGCCGCGCCGGTGACCACCCCCTCGAACAGGCCGAGCACGCAGCGCATGCCGGGAATCCGGTCGAGCGCCGCGACGAAATGCATCTCCGAGGTTCCCGGGTTGCAGAAGCACGTATCGACGCCGCTCTTCAGCAGCGTATGCACCAGGCTCTCGGCGCCGTTCATGGGCTGGGCTCCTCCCGCGGGCGCTCGTCGCCCTTCATCTCTGTTTTCTTCTTCTATCGCCGGCCGGCGGCGCAACGCCAACAGGCGCGAGCCGTTGACGGCGCGCGGATGTCTCTCGAAGGTCGGCGCAGACAACGCCAGGGAGGCACACGCCGTGATCATCGACGCCGGGCGCTTGACGGCGCTGCTCGTCGCCATCCTCGAGCACGCCGGCGCCGAGCCGGACCGGGCGCGCGTCTGCGCCGACCACCTGGTCGCGGCCAACCTCAAGGGCCACGACTCCCACGGCGTCGGCATGGCGCCGTCTTACGTGCGCTGGATCCAGGCCGGGAAGCTGAAGCCGAACGCGCGCCCGCAGGTGATCCATGACCGCGGCGCGGTGATGGTGGTCGACGGGCAGTTCGGTCTCGGGGCGCCGGTGGCGCGCGAGACCACCGAGATCGCGATCGCCAGAGCCAAGGAGCTCGGCGTCGCCTGCGTCGCGCTGCGCAACTCGTGCCACATCGGCCGCATCGGGACCTACGGCGAGCAGTGCGCCGACGCGGGGCTGATCTCGATGCACTACGTCAACGTGGTGGGAGCGCCGCCCGCGGTCGCGCCGTTCGGCGGACGCGAGGCGCGCATGCTGACCAATCCCTACTGCTGCGCCATCCCCAGACGGGGTGGCGAGCACGTGGTGCTGGATTTCGCCACCAGCGCCATCGCCATCGGCAAGCTGCGCGTGGCCTACATGAAAGGCGCGCCGATCCAGCCCGATGTGCTGGTGACGCCGTCGGGCGAGCCGACCAACGACCCGCGCACGTTCTTCGAGGGCCAGGCGCGCTCGCTGCTGCTGCCCTTCGGCCTGCACAAGGGCGGGGGCATGCAGCTGCTTTGTGAGCTGCTGGGCGGGGCGCTCGCCGGACACTGGACCATGCAGCCGGGCTCGGACCGGACCTTCGGCGCGGCGGTGAACAACATGCTGACGATCGTCATCGATCCCGACGCGTTCGGCGGGCGCGAGACCTTCGAAGCCGAGGCCGAGGCCATGCTCGACTACGTCCGCTCCACCGCGCCGGCCGCCGGCGTCGACCGCGTGCGCCTGCCCGGCGACCCGGAGCGCGAGAGCCTCGCGCGGCGGCTCGCCGACGGCATCGAGATCGACGACAACACCTGGGCTCAGATCCGCGAGGCGGCGCTCAGCGTCGGCCTGGAACACCCGGCGCTGGCGGCCGGGGGCTAAGGCGCGCCGTCAGTCGCCGCCGAAGCGTCCGGCGGCGGCCTGCAGGCGGCGCAAGTCCTCGGGCGTGTTGGCGTTGGCGAAGGGATCGACGTCGCCCACCGGCCAATCGACCTGGACCATGTCGCAAGCCTCGGCGAAGCCGATCAGCGAGCTGCGGCCCGCGGCCAGGTAGGCGGGCAGGCGGTCGGCCATCGCGGCGCGCCAGACCGCACACACCGGATGCGCCCGCCCCCCGCTCGCGGCGACCGCGGCCCCGACGTCGGGTGTCAGCGCGGCGCGGAGCCGCGTCGCGAGATCGGTCGGCAGCAGGGGCGTGTCGCAGGGCAGCGTGAGCGCCACGACCGCGCCGCACCGACGCGCGAACGCCAGCGCCGAGGCGAGGCCGGCGATCGGCCCGCCCAGCGCCGGATCGTCGATCAACAGCGCCGCCTCATCCGCGCCCGACAGCTGCGCCGGATCGCGCACGGCGACGGCGACAGGATCGCCGTAGCCTCGCGCCAGCTCGAGGGCGTGGGCGATCAGCGTGCCGCCGCCGAACCGGCGCGAGGGCTTGGCGCCGCCCATGCGGCGGCCCTCGCCGCCCGCCAGCACCACGACGACCATGTCGGACGACGCGTTCACCCGGTGGCTGTCCTCGAGCACATACTCTGAACGCGCCGGCCGGCCGGGTCAGCTCAGCGCGCAGAACGCGCCCGACCTCGCCTCGGTGTAGCGGCCGCCTTCACGGACCACCTCGCCGTTCACCAGCACCGTCTCGACCCCGATCGCATCACGGACGTAGCGCATGCCGTCGCCGGGCATGTCGAACTGCGGACGTTCCTCGCCGCGCCCGATCGTCGCCGGATCGAAGATCACCACATCGCCGGCCTGGCCGCGCGCCAGCCGCCCACGGTCCTTCAGGCCCCAGATCTCCGCGGTGTCGGAGGTGATCTTTTTGACCGCGGCCTCGAGCGTCAGCGCGCCGGCCCTGCGGACGAATTCGCTGAAGAGGTAACCGGTGTCGCCGTAGGTGGCGAAGGACGCCAGGTGCGCGCCGCCGTCGCTGGCGCCGATGTGCATCAGCGGGTGCGCGAGCATCGGGCCGATGCGCTGGGTGTCGTCGTGTCCCCGGCTCGCGGCCACGAACGCGACGTCGAGGCCGTTCTCGAGCGAGACGTTCAGCAAGGCCCGGGCGCAGGTCTCGCCGCGCGCCTTGGCGATCTCGCCCAGCGTCCGGCCGACGATCTCGGCCGGCGCGGCGTCGCCGCCGCGGACCACGAGCTCGCTCATCATCATCGCGCCGCCGTCCGGCCCGCAGTCGGCGAGCATCCGCTCGACGACTTCGGGGTCGCGCAGCGACGCCAGCCGCGCTTCGAGCGGCTGGCGCAGCACCCGCACCCAGCGGGGCAGCCGCGCGAAGAAGAGGCTGGGCCGCAGCAGCGAGAAGCTGATGTCGATCGGCCGGGTCTGCATCTGCGGCCAGACCCGGGCGCCGCGAGCGAACTGCTCTTCGACCCTTGCCATCACGCGCGGCACGTTGTTCGGCGTCAGGCGGCTGTCGAACAGCGGCGAGAAGGTGGTGGGGATGCCGTGCCGCATCGACAGCTCGGCCAGCTGGTCGACGCGGGCGATGGTGATGTCGGTGTCGTAGAACTCGGGCACGACCTGCAGCATGCGCCCGCCCCGCTCGCCCAGCACCGCCGAGAGCGCGTCGAGCTCGGAGAACGGCGCGAAGCGGCTTGGCACCGGCCGGCCGTTCTCGTCGACGTCGACGAAGCTGGTGGAGAGGCCGACCGCGCCGGCGTCGAGCGAGGCGCGCAGCAGGTCCTGCATCGCGGCGACCTCGTCCGGCGTCGCGGCGCGCTGGTTGGCGCCCTCGCCCATCACCCAGAGCCGGATCACGCTGTGGCCGACCAGGGGGGCGACGTTGACCGAAAGGCCGGGCTCGACCGCGGCGCGGTAGCCGGCGAAGTCCTCCCAGGTCCACTCGAACGCCTCGGTGAAGGCCTCGGGCGGCATCTCCTCGATCTGCTGGAACATGCCGACCAGCGCCCTGCGGTCTTTCGCCTTCAGCGGCGCGAGCGAAAGCGAGCAGTTGCCCGGTACGACGGCGGTGATTCCGTGCTCGAGCGCCGGCTTGGCCGCGCCGTCCCAGAGCAGCTGCACGTCGAAATGGGTGTGCGGGTCGATGAAACCCGGTGCGACGACGCGGCCGGCGGCGTCGATCGTGCGCCGGGCCTCGCCGCCGATGCGCGGCTCGACCGCCGCGACCTTGCCGCCCGAGAGCGCCACGTCCGCCGCACGGGCCGGCGCGCCGTCGCCGTCGACGACCGTTCCGCCGCGAATGAGAACGTCAAACACGCGAGAGCTCCTTCAGTATGTCGAGCCAGAGGCGGCCGACGAGATCATCCAGCCTTGCGGCGCCTGCTGCTTCGAGCAGGTCGAAGCCGGTCGCCGGATCCAGCGTCACGGTGGCCTCGACGCCGTTCTCGTGACGCAGCCGCACGAGCAGGTCGGCCGCGCCGTCGTGACCGGCGACGATCTCCGCGCCGACCACGACCGCGCCTTCCAGCGGGGCGCCCGTGCGGGCGGCGAGCGCCGCGCTCATGCCAGCGGCGGCTCGATGAACACCACGTCGCTGCCGAGCAGCAGGCCACGGGGCTGGCGCATGCCGAAGATGTGCATGTTCCAGCCTCGCACGCGCTCCACGGCGGCGTCGAGCGGCTCGTCGGGCAGCGCGCGGGCGGCCAGCGCCTCCAGCGTCTCGTCGGGCTCGGGCGTGACGAACCGGCGCTGTGGGGAAAGCGGCAAGAGAATCCTCGAGGCAAGCTAGAACGCGTTCTAACTGCATGGCGCCTGTCGCGCGCGATATCAACGGCTCGATTTGTCGCCGGCGCGCTAGGCGATCCCCCAGCGGCGGATGAACCATGTCTTCACGAGGTGGGTGAGGACGGCGTAGCTGACCAGGAACGTCGCCACGATCGGCCAGTAGAGCGACGGCAGCGGCTTGAAGCCGAGCGCACCGCCGAGCGGCGTGACCGGCAGGGCGATCCCCACCGCGCAGACGACGAGGCCGGTCAGCACCAGCGGCAGGCTGGCGCGGCTCTGCACGAAGGGAATCCTGGCGGTGCGGATGATGTGGATGATCAGCGTCTGCGTGAGCAGCGACTCGACGAACCAGCCGGTCTGGAACAGCGCCGGGTCATGCCAGGCGCCGAAGACGTAGAGCATCGTGAAGTAGGTGGCGTAGTCGAAGATCGAGCTGACCGGCCCGATGCAGATCATGAACCGGGTGATGTTGCCTATCTCCCATCGCCGCGGCCGGGCGAGATCTTCGGCGTCGACGTGGTCGGTCGGGATGGCCGTCTGCGAGAAGTCGTAGAGCAGGTTGTTGGTCAGCACCTGCAGCGGCGCCATCGGCAGGAACGGCAGCAGGATCGAGCCGCCGAGCACGCTCAGCATGTTGCCGAAGTTCGAGCTCGCGCCCATGCGGATGTATTTGACGATGTTGGCGAAGACGCGACGGCCTTCGACCACGCCGTCCTTGAGCACCGCGAGGCTCTTCTCGAGCAGGATGATCGCGGCGGACTCCTTGGCGATGTCGACGGCGGTGTCGACCGAGACGCCGACGTCGGCCGCCTTGAGCGCGGGGCCGTCGTTGATGCCGTCGCCGAGAAAACCAACCACGTGGCCGCGCTGCTGCAGGGCGGCGATGACCCGCGCCTTCTGAGCGGGCGACACCTTCGCGAACACCTGCGCCGTCTCGGCGACCTCGGCCAGCTCGGCCTCGGAGAGACCGTCGACCTCGTGGCCGAGCACGAGGCGCGTCACCTTGAGGCCGACCTCGTGGCAGACCTTGCGGGTGACGAGGTCGTTGTCGCCGGTCAGGATCTTCACCGCCACGCCCGCGTCCTGCAGCGCCGCGACGGCGGCCGCGGCCGTCTCCTTCGGCGGATCGAGGAACGCGACGAAGCCCAGGAGCTCGAGATCGGTCTCGTCGTCGGGCTCGTAGCGGGTCTTCGCCGCCTCGAACACGCGGCAGGCCACCGCGAGCACGCGGAACCCATTGCGGTTCAGCCGGTGGGCGACCCGCTGGATCCGGGTGAGACGACCCGCATCGAGATCGCCCGCGGCCTCGCCCAGCCTGAATCTGCGGCAGACCGCGAGCACCTCCTCGACCGCGCCTTTGCAGACCAGCAGCGGCGCCTCGCCCGGGCGCCGCATCACCACCGAGAGGCGCCGACGCTGGAAGTCGAACGGGATCTCGTCGACCTTCTCCCAGCCGTCGTCCGCGTCCGCGTGGCCCTCCTGCTCGACGTGCTCGATAACCGCCTCGTCCATCAGGTTGCGCAGGCCGCTCTGATGGCGGCTGTTGAGGTAGGCGTAGGTCAGCACGCGGTCGTCCTCGTGGCCCTCCACGTCGACGTGCAGCTTCATGATGATGCGGTTCTGGGTGAGCGTGCCGGTCTTGTCGGTGCAGAGCACGTCCATCGCGCCGAAGTTCTGGATCGCGTCGAGCCGCTTCACGATCACCCGCTTCTTCGACATCGCGATGGCGCCGCGGGCCAGGTTCACGGTGACGATCATCGGCAGCATCTCGGGCGTCAGGCCCACCGCCACGGCGACGGCGAAGAACAGCGCCGCCAGCCAGTCGTGCTTGGTCAGGCCGTTGATCAGGAACACCGCCGGGGCCATCACCAGGATGAAGCGGACCATCAGCCAGACAAAGCGCGCGACGCCCTTGTCGAAGCTCGAGACGGCGTCGATGGCCACGATCTTGTGGGCGAGCTGGCCGAAGCAGGTCGCCGGACCGGTCGCCACGACGACGCCAGTGGCGAAGCCGCTCGTCACGGTGGCGCCCATGAAGCAGAGGTTCGCCAGCGCGAACGGATCGGTCTCGGACGTCTCGACCGCATCCGACGTCTTGTCGACGGGCAGGGATTCGCCCGTCAGCGCAGCCTGGTCGACCCAGAGGTCCTTCGCCGACAGCAGCCGCAGGTCGGCGGGGATGAGGTCGCCGGCGGCGAGCCTGACGATGTCGTCGGGCGCGAGGTCGTCGAGCGGGGCTTCGAGAAAGCCATCGGCGTCGGCCCCGGTCGCGCCCGGGCGGCGGACGGACACGTGCACCCGCACCATGCTTGCCAGCTTGGCCGCCGCGGCGCTGGAGCGGTGTTCCTGGACGAACCCGAGGCCGACACTGAGCACGACCATCACGGCGATGACCACCGCCGAGCGGACGTCCGAGAGCATCCACGACACTGCCGCGAGCGCCAGCAGCAGGGCGTTCAGCGGATTGCGCAGGCGACGCCAGATCTCGACAATGATCGGCGGCTGGCCTTGCCGCCCGATGCGGTTCGGGCCGAACCGCTTCAGCCGCGCGGCCGCATCGGCCTCAGTCAGGCCTGCCGCCGACGCGCCGAGGCGCTGGAGCGCAGCCTCGGGCGAGTCGGCGGCCAGGCGCGCGAGATCGACCGACGTCGCCGCCGGCGCCTGAGCCGCATTGCGCCGAACCGCCCTGGTCCGCATGATTCCTCGCCCGGCGGGCTGGCGCCCTCCGCCACGCTTAACTAGGGCATATACCTGGTCGGCAGGTTGATTTGCGTCACGGACGGCGCCGCACGAGCCGTCGAGTGGGGCGAATGATCTGCATCAAGGTCCCGTCCCGGGACCGGCGCGACGATGCGCGCTGGAGCGATCGCCATGTGGCCCTGGATCTTCAGACTGATAGCCCTGCTGCTGGCTTTGATCGGGTCGGCGCTCGGGAGCCTGCTCATCCGGCCGCTGCGCGCACGCGCCGAAGCGGTCATGACGTCCGTGGCGCCCGCCTTCCTGCTCGACGTCGGCCTCTTCGGCGTCGCGCTGGTCGCACTCGCCCTCGTCCTGGCGGCGGCGACGGTCCGTCGCGACGCGACGCTCAGGTGATCGAGCGTCAACCGGTGGCGCAGGGGCTTCGCGCCCGGCCTCTGCCGCTCGACACCTTCCGCGAGAACGTCGTGGTGCTGGCGCGCGACAACACGATGCTGCGTCCGGAGCGCCTGGCCGGGGCCAAGCGGCTGGAGGTGCGAGCCGGCCAGGTCAGCCTGATGGCAACACCGATGATCGCCGACCCGGCCATGCAGCTCGCTGCGGACGAGATCGGCCTGCCGCAGCCCGCCTTTCGCCGGCTCTGCGTCATGGCCGGCGAGCGGGTCGACATCGCGCCGGCGCGGCCGCCCCGGAGCCTCGACGCCACGCGCGCCAAGATCCGCGGCGAGACCCTGACCCGCGAGGCGATGGCCGACGTGGTCGCCGACCTCGTCAACCACCGCTGCTCGGACATGGAGGTGGGCGCCTTCCTGATCGCCTGCGCCAGCTTCATGACCGCCGACGAGACGCTCGCGCTCACCGAAGCCATGGTCGCCGCCGGCGCCCGCCTCGACTGGGGCGAGCGCATCGTCGTCGACAAGCACTGCATCGGCGGCGTGCCGGGCAACCGCACCAGCCTGATCATCGCGCCGATCGTCGCCGCGCATGGGCTCTTGATACCCAAGACGTCATCGCGGGCGATCACCTCGCCGGCCGGAACGGCCGACACCATGGAGGTGCTGGCGAAGGTCGACCTCGACGAGGACGGCATGCGCGCGGTCGTCGAGCGGTGCGGCGGGTGCGTCGTCTGGGGCGGGCGCGTGAACCTGTCGCCGGCCGACGACGTGCTGATCTCGGTCGAGCGGCCGCTGGGCGTCGACACGCCTGAGCAGATGGTGGCTTCGATCCTGTCCAAGAAGGTCGCCGCTGGTTCGAGCCACCTCGTCATCGACCTGCCGATGGGCGCCTCGGCCAAGATCCGCGACGCCACCGCGGCGCTGCGGCTACGCAAGCTGTTCGAGTTCGTCGCGGCCCGGATGGGCCTCTCGATCGAGATCGTCACCACCGACGGCTCCTCGCCGATCGGCTACGGCGTCGGTCCGGTGCTCGAGGCCGAGGACGTGCTGGCCGTGCTCGAGCAGCGGCCGGACGCGCCGCGCGACCTGGAAGCCAAGGCGGTGCGGCTGGCCGGCCGGCTGCTGGAGATCGACCCGCTGGTGCCGGGCGGCCAAGGCGAGACCCGGGCGCGCGAGTTGCTGGCGTCGGGTGAGGCGCGACGCAAGCTCGACCATATCATCGAGGCTCAGGGGCCGAGCCCGATCAAGGCGGCGCTCGGGGCTCTGGCGCGCGAGGTCGCGGCCCCGCACGACGGCGTCGTCTCCGCGATCGACTGCCTGCAGATCGCCCGCGTGGCGCGGCTGGCCGGGGCGCCGACCGACGCCGGCGCGGGCATCCGGCTCATGAAGAAGGTCGGCGACAGGGTGCGCGCCGGCGAGCCGATCTACCGGATCCACGGCGACGAGCCGTCCGAGTTCGGCTTCGCCGTCGAGACGGCCGAGGAGGCGAGCGGCTTTCAGGTGCGCGCGTCATGAGCCTCACGATGACGGTCCACGGGGCCGCCGGCTGCGTGACCGGCTCGTGCTACCGCCTCGCGACGCCCCGGGCGAGCGTGCTCGTCGACTGCGGCATGTTCCAGGGCTCAAAGAGCCTCAAGGCGCTCAACTACGAGCCCTTCCCGTTCGACGCGAAGGCGATAGACGCGGTGCTGCTGACCCACGCCCATATCGACCATTCGGGGCTGCTGCCCAAGCTGGTGCGCGCGGGCTTCAGCGGGCCGATCTACGCCACCGCCGGCACGCGCGACCTCTGCGATGTGATGCTGGCCGACGCCGCGCACATCCAGGAAAGCGAGGTCGAGCAGCTCAACCGGCGCAACGAGCGCCGCGGCCGTCCGACCGTCGAGCCGATCTACACCCGCCGCGACGCCGCGCGGACGATGGAGCTGTTCCAGCGCGTGAAGCTCGGCGAGGCGATCGAGGCCGCGCCCGGGTTCACGGCGCGCTGGTGGAACGCCGGCCACATCCTGGGCTCGGCCTCGATCGAGGTCGTCGCCGGCGACGAGGCGCCGGCGCGGCTGCTGTTCTCGGGCGACCTCGGCCCGGGCGGGCGTGACTTCCTGGCCGATCCCGAGGGGCCGGCGGGCGTCGACCACCTGATCATGGAGTCGACCTACGGCGATCGCGAGCGGCCGGCGATCACGCCCGACCAGCGCCGCGCGCTGCTGGCCGCGGAACTGCGCGACGCGCACGACGCCGGCGGCCCGCTGCTGATCCCGGCGTTCGCCGTCGAGCGGACCCAGGAGCTGCTGGCCGACCTGCTGCAGGTGATGGCCGACGGCGCGGCGCCTCCGGCCGACGTGTTCCTCGACTCGCCGCTCGCGGTCGAGGCCACCGAGGTGTTCCTGAAGCGTGGCTACAGCGCAGCGACGGGGCGCAATCCGTTCGAGGCGTTGCACGCCGGCGAGCGGCTGCGGTTCCTGCGCGAACCTCGGGAGAGCGACCAGCTCGAACGGCTGCGCGGCTGGCACGTCATCATGGCCGCCAGCGGCATGTGCGACGCCGGCCGCATCCGCAAGCATCTGAAGCGGCTGCTCTGGCGCGAGAGCGCGACCGTGCTGCTCTCCGGCTTCCAGGTCCGCGGCACGCTGGGCCGCCTGCTGCTCGACGGCGTGGGGCGGGTGCGGATCCAGGGCGACGACATCCAGGTGAAGGCGCGCATCCGCAGTCTCGACATCTATTCGGGCCATGCCGACGCGAGCGGCCTGGCCGCCTGGGCGCTCGCCCGGCGGCCCGTCGGCGGCAAGGTGTTCGTCTGCCACGGCGAGCCGGAGGCCTCGCGCGGGCTGGCCACGCGCCTGGAAGCCGCCGGATTCGCGCCCGACGCGCTCGCTCTGCCGACGATCGACCAGGCTTTCCGGCTCGCCGCGACGACCGCTGAGGCCGCGCCGGCGGAGGCGACCCGTCATGCGCCCGCCGCGCCCTCGGGGCTCGACTGGCACAACGCGCGCGCCAGGCTGCTCGGCGAGCTGGACGCCCGGCTGGAGCGGGCCGACTCGGACGCCGAGCGCGCGCAGCTGCTGGAAGCGATCCGGCGGCTTTTGGAGGCGCCGACCGCGTCGCCGGCCGCGGTCGCCGCCACCGACGCTTGATCTGTCGCAAGGCGCGAGCGGTCCGGCGCGGCAAGACTGCGCGTGTGTATCAGGAGGCGGTCGGATGGACATCAAGCAGATCATGCTCGTGGTCAGCGCTCACGCCGACCCGACGCCCGCGGTCGCGACGGCGGCCGGCGTCGCCGCGCGATTCCAGGCGGTCGTCGACGGCCTCTGCCTGTTCCACGAGCCGATGACCACGGCCATCGACAGCTACGCGGTCGGTCCCGCCGGGATCGAATCGGTGCTCGAACACCGCGACGCCGAGGTGCGCAAACTGACGACGCCCGCCGAACTGGCCTTCCGGGCGGCGATGGGGAACGAGCGTGCGCTCTGGCGGACGGACGAGATGACCGAGTGGGGGATCGCCCTCGCCGGCTGCGCTCAGATCGCCGACCTCGCCGTCGTCAGCGCACCGGGCCGCGACGGCGCGATGCGCCGGATGGCCGAGCGCCTGATCCTCGGCGGCGGCGTCCCCTGCGTGATCGCACCGGCCGCGGCGGCCACGACGTTCCCGCCGCGCCGTATCGCCATCGGCTGGAACGGCTCGCGCCAGGCCCGGCGCGCGGTCGCCGATGCGATGGAGCTGCTCAATGGCGCCGCCGAGGTCGCCGTCGTCGTCGTCGGTCAGGAAGCGCCCGGCCCCGACGCCGCGGCGCTGGCGCGGCTGCTCGAGCGGCACCAGGTGCACGTCGCCGTGCGGCGGCCCCATGGCGCGCACGGGGTGGGCCAAACCCTGCTCGCCGAGGCCGAGACCTTCGGGGCCGACCTCCTGGTCATGGGCGCACTGGGCCGCTCGAGGGCCGAGGAGACGCTGCTCGGCGGCGCAACGCACGCGCTGATCAGCGGCGGCCCGCTGCCGATCTTCATGGCGCACTGAGCGACGTTCGGACGTTTGCGCCAAGTCAACGTCGGATGGCGCGGCCCGTGCTAGCAAGCTTCAGGTCAGGTGGAGTTGAAGTATGTGGGTGCTTGTGGCGCGGCCGCTGATGATAGGCCTGGGACTTGTCGGCGCGCTCGTCGCGGCGCTGACCACCACCGTCATCACCGAGAATCCGATCGGCACCGGCATCCTGGCGGCTCAGGTGATCGCCATGATGCTGCTGCAGCTGGTCGGCAGCCTGATCCTGATCGTAGTGGGCGTCGCCGGGCCGGTTCGCCGCCTGCTCGGCGCACACGAGGACTGAGACAGCGGCGAACGTTGCGGTGGCTCAAAGCGCCGGCGACGTCGCCGGGCCCTAACCTTCCAGCATGAGGACGACATCGACCATGCGCCCGCAGACGCCGTTCGCGATCGAGCACCCGTTGAGCCCGGCCCTGGACCGCACGCTGGCTTACTGGCGCGATCTGCTGCGCGGAGAGGCCACGATCCCGTTCGCCGACGACGTCAACATGGCCAAGGTCGAAGCCCAGGCGGACAACGTGTTCATACTGGGAGTGTTCGAGAAGCCGCGGCGGTTCCGCCTCGAGCTGGTGAGGCTGCCGGCTGCGCCCGACGTGGAAGCGGAGTTGGCGGGCCGGTTCATCGACGAGGTCGACCTGCCCTCGCCGCTCCAGTTCCTATCCTCGCAGGCCGCCGCGGCGGCGGAGGGCCAGACGCCGACGGTCTACGAGCACCGCCCGCACGGCGCCGAGCGCGGCTATGGACGGGTGCTGCTGCCGGCCTGGGGCGAGGGCCACGTGAGCCTGCTGCTGGGCGCGGTCGAGTTCCGATAGGCCGGGTCACAGCGGCTTGACGCTGACGGCCCGACGGAGTCGGCGGACGTCGCTGGCGCGGCAGAGCTGCACGCCGGGCGCCAGCAGCGCCGCCGAGCCCGCGGCCACCGCCCACCGCAGCGCCTCGGGCGCCGAGGCGCCGGTCGCGAAGGCCCAGACCAGACCCCCGACGAAGCTGTCGCCGGCTCCGACCGCGCTGATCGCCTCCACCGGCGGCGCGTCCGCGCGCCAGGCGCCGCCCGCGGCGACGAGCAGCGCGCCCTCCGGTCCCATCGAGAGCGCCACGAGCTCGGCCCGGCGCTCGGTCACCAGCCGCTGGCAGGCTTCGAGCCGCCCCGCGACCTCGGGCAACGCCGCGCCCACCAGCGTCTCGAGCTCGTCGACGTTCGGCTTCACGAGCCAGACGCCGCGCGAGAGCCCATCGGCCAGGGCGTCGCCGGAGGCGTCGAGCGCGAGCCGGGCGCCCGCCGCGCGCGACTTGGCGGCCAGCCGGGCGTAGAACCCGCGCGGCGTCCCGGGCGGCGCGCTCCCGCTCGCAACCAGCAGGGCGCCGCGCAGGCGCGCCTCGACGCGCCGCAGCACCCGGTCGCGCTCCGCCGCCGTCAGCCGCTCGCCGGGCAGCACGAAGCGGTACTGCCGGGCTGAACTCCGCTCGGTCGCGGCAAAGCTCTCCCGTGTCTCGCCAGAGACCGGGACCACGTCCATCCGCAGGCCTTCGGCCGCCAGCAGTCCGCGCAACCGCTCGCCGGTCGGCCCGCCGGCCGGGAACACCGCCGTCGCCGTCCCGCCCAGCCGCTGCACCACGCGCGCGACGTTGATCCCGCCGCCGCCCGGGTCGCGCCGCAGATGGTCGCCGCGAAGCTTGCGCGTCGGCGCCAGCCGATCGATCTCGAAGCAGAGATCGAGCGCCGGATTGAGCGTTAGGGTGACGATCGCCTGGGCGACTGGGCTGCGCGCTCGCACTTTTCGCATCCCGCCCTCCGCGGCCGGCCTGGATCGGGCATGCGCTGTTTCTCCGCAGCGCGACTTGATCGCGGTCAATCCGCGCGCCGGGCTGGGTCAGCGACCGTCCTCCAGCACGAAGCTCGCGCCACGGTCGGCGATCATGATCGTGGGCGTGTTGGTGTTGCCGGAGGTGATCGTCGGCATCACCGAGGCGTCGATGACGCGCAAGCCCTCGAGGCCCATCACCCGCAGCCGTTCGTCCACCACGGCCATCGGATCGGACCGCAGGCCCATCTTTGCGACGCCCACCGGATGAAAGATCGTGGTGCCGATGTCGCCGGCGGCCCTGGCGAGCGACGCATCGTCGTCGCCGACGGCGGGTCCCGGCAGGAATTCCTGCGGCGCGTAAGGCGCCAGCGCCGGCTGCGCCATCAGCCGGCGCGTGACGCGGATCGCGTCGGCCGCGACCTTCCGGTCGGCCTCCTCTGCGAGGTAGCTCGGCGCGATCGCCGGCGCCTGCGCCGGATCGGCCGACCGCAGTCGGATGGTCCCGCGCGACAGGGGCCGGAGGTTGCAGGCCGAGACGGTGACCGCCGGGAACCGATGCAGCGGGTCGCCGAACTTGTCGAGCGACAGCGGCTGCACGTGGAACTGGATGTTGGCCCGCTCGTGCTCAGGCGACGACCTGGTGAAGATGCCGAGCTGCGAAGGCGCCATCGTCAGCGGCCCGCGCCGGAGAAGCGCGTACTCGGCGCCCATCAGCGCGCGGCCGGTCAGCGAGTGGTAGGTCTCGTTGAGCGTCTTCACACCGCTGACCTTGAAGATCGCGCGCTGCTGCAGGTGGTCCTGCAGACCGCGGCCGACGCCCGGCCTGTCGAGCACGAGCGCTACGCCCGCTTCGGCGAGCCACTCGGCTGGGCCGACGCCGGAGAGCTGCAGGAGGTGGGGCGAGCCGATCGAGCCGGCGCAGAGGATCACCTCGCCGGCCGCTCGGGCTTCGAGGCTCACGCCGTTCCGGCGATAGCACACGCCGACGGCGCGCCGTCCCTCGATGAGCACCCGCTCGGCGAGAACGCCGGTCTCGAGCTTCAGGTTCGGCCGGCTCAGCACGGGCTTCAGGAACCCGCGCGCCGCCGACCAGCGCACGCCCGCCTTCTGGTTCACGTGGAAGAGGCCGACGCCGGTGTTGTCGCCGGTGTTGAAGTCGGCTGTGGCCGGCACGCCCATCTGCGTCGCCGCCGCGGCGACCGCGTCGAGGATCGCCCAGCGCACGCGCGGGGCTTCGACCCGCCACTCGCCGCCGACGCCGTGGTGCTCGCTCTCGCCGAGGAAGTGGTCGTCGAGACGCTTGAAGACGGGCCGCACGTCGTCCCACCCCCAGCCCGTGAGGCCGAGCTGGCGCCAGTGGTCGTAGTCGGCGGCCTGCCCGCGCATCGAGATCATCGCGTTGATCGCCGACGAGCCGCCGATCACCTTGCCGCGCGGGTACTTCAGCCGCCGCCCGTTCAGCCCCGGCTCCGGCTCGGTCTCGAACATCCAGTCCGAGCGCCGATTGCCGATCGCGAAGAGGTAGCCGACCGGGATGTGGAACCAGATCCAGTCGTCGCGCCCGCCGGCCTCGAGCAGCAGCACGCGGCGCCGCGGATCGGCCGAGAGCCGGTTGGCGACGACGCAGCCGGCCGATCCCGCGCCGACGATGATGTAGTCGTAGTCGCCCTGGGGTTCGGCCATCCGCCTTCTTAACCCGCACGGCCGACCGGCCAAGAGCGCGAGGCTCCGCGGCGCGCTTCACAGACTTAGAACGCGTTCAAAAAACACTGGCAGAGGCCGCGGCCTCGTCTTAGCGTTCGACCCAGCCCCGCCAGAGGACCAAGGGAGATCGTCATGGGCCTGAAGACCCCCGCCGAGTACGTCGAGTCCCTGCGCGACGGACGCGTGACCTACTGGGACGGCGAGCGCATCGACGACATCACCACCCACCCGAAGTTCAAGACCCCGATCGCGGTCGCCTCGCACGACTACGAGTACGGCGACCCCCGGCGGCGCGACGTGATGACCTATCGCACGGAAGAGGGCGAGACGGCGCATCGGGTGTTCCAGATCCCGCGCTCAGAGGAAGACCTGCACCGCCGCGTCGAGCTGATGCACGACATGTCGATCGTCGGCGGCGTCACCGGCGTCTTCATGGCGCTGATGAGCGTCAAGGACGCCGTCGCCGAGGTGAACCCGCAGTACGCCGCCAACATCGAGCGGATGTATCGCTATGTACGCGACAACGACCTGCGCGCCGCCGAAGTGATCACCGACCCGAAGGGCGACCGCAGCCGCCGCGCGCACGAGCAGGACGACCCCGACCTCTACGTGCGGATCGTCAAGCGCACCGACGAGGGCATCGTCGTCCGCGGCGCGAAGCTGCACATCACCGCCGCCTCGCTGGTGCACGAGCTGGTGGTCATGCCGACCAAGGGCATGCGCCAGGACGAGACCGACTACGCCGTGTCGTTCTCGGTACCCGTCAACGCCAAGGGCGTCTCGATCATCAACCGCAGCTTCGCGGCGCCGGAGCTCAACGAATTCGACTATCCGGCCAGCGGCCACCACTCGATGCCGGAAGGCTTCGTGGTGTTCGACGACGTGTTCGTGCCGTGGGACCGCGTGTTCCTCGCGGGCGAGGTTCAGCTGGCCTCCCGGCTGGCGCAATCGCTCGGGCTCTGGGAGCGCACGGGCGGGCTGGTGGGCTCGGTCGGCACCTCGCGCCTCTTCGTCGGCCTCGGCCAGCTCGTCACCGAGATGCAGGGCAAGGAGCGCGACGCGAACTGCCTGAACACCATCGCCGAGCTGATCTGCTACGCCGAAATGCTCAGGATGGGGCTCGACTACGCCTGCAAGAACTTCGAGACGACGCCGTCGGGGATGGTCCACCCCAACACGCTCGCGGTGAACACGGCCAAGTACTACTACGCGGCCAACTACCACGACGCGGTCAAGCGCCTCCACGACCTCGCCGGCGGGCTGGTGCTGACGCTGCCCAGCGAAGCGGATCTCAGGAACGAGGCCTCGGGCCGCTACATCCGCAAGTACCTGCACACCAAGAACAACGTCGACGTCGAGACGAGGATGCGGGTCTACAACCTGATCCGCGATCTCACCGCCGACGCCTACGGCGGCTGGCACCTGGTGGTGGCGCTGCAGGCGGGCGGCGGGCTTCCCGCGCAGCGGGTGATGATGAACCGCACCTACGACATGGCCGGCGCCAGGGCCGCGGCGCTGGCCGCGGCCGGCGTTCCCTCGGCGCTGCCGCTGGCGGCGGAGTAGGCCTCGGCGCCGTGAGTCCAAGGCCATTGACGACGGTAGGGTCAGGGCGAGGATGATCCCCGCCCTGAAGGAGATTCTGCAATGACGTTCGACCTCGTGGTCCGCAATGGGACCGTCGCCGACGGGACCGGCGCGGCGGTGTTCGAAGCCGACGTCGCGATCACGGACGGGCGCATCGCCGCGATCGGCAAGGTGGGCGAGCGCGGGGTCGAGGAGATCGACGCCAGGGGCAAGCTCGTCACGCCCGGCTTCGTCGATATCCACACGCACTACGACGGGCAGGTGGTCTGGTCCGACCGCCTGCGCCCCTCGTCGCAGCACGGCGTGACCACGGCGGTCGGCGGCAACTGCGGCGTCGGCTTCGCGCCCTGCCGGCCCGAGCACCGCGACCTGCTGGTCAGCGTGATGGAGGGCGTCGAAGACATCCCCGAGGTGGTGATGACCGAGGGGCTGACGTGGGACTGGGAGACCTACCCGGAGTACCTGAACGCGATCGAGAAGCGGCCGCGCGACATCGACTTCGCCTCGCAGATCCCGCACTCGGCGGTCAGAGTCTACGTGATGGGCCAGCGCGGCGCGGACCGCGAGCCGGCGACGCCGGACGACCTCGCCAAGATGCAGGCCGTGGTGCGCGAGGCCATCGACGTCGGCGCGCTGGGCTTTGCGACCTCGCGCCTCGTGATTCACAAGACCGGCCACGGCGATCCGATCCCGACCTGGCAGGCCGCCGAGAGCGAGCTCGAGGCGATGGCGCTGGCGCTGAAGGACGCCGGACGCGGGGTGCTGCAGGCGGTGTTCGGCGCGCCGGGCCGCTCGTTCGAGGACGAGATCGACCTCTTGTCGCGCCTCACCCGCATGAGCGGCCGGCCCGCCAGCTTCTCGATGGCGCAGTCGAACGAGAACCCCGACGCCTGGCGCGGCGTGATGCGCCACCTCGCCGAGGCGAACGCCAAGGGTCCGCCGATCCGCGCCCAGGTCTATCCGCGGCCGATCGGCGTCGTCTTGGGCTTCGACCTCTCGATCAACCCGTTCAGCCTCTGTCCGAGCTACCAGCCGCTGGCGAAGCTGCCGTTCGCCGAGCGGATCGCCGCGCTGCGCGATCCCGCCGTGCGGGCGCGGCTGCTGATGGAGGACCCGGGCGAGGCGATCATCCCGCTCGCCCGGCTCGGACGTCGCTACGACTTCATGTGGCGGCTCGGCGACCCGCCCAACTACGAGCCGAAGGCCGAGGACTCGATCGCCGCGGTCGCCGCCCGGCGCGGCGTCGACCCGGGCGAGCTTGCCTACGACCTCCTGCTCGAGAACGGCGGGCGAGGCCTCCTGCTCGTCGCGATCGCCAACTATGGCGACCGCTCGCTCGACCCGATCCGCGCGCTGATCACCGACCCGAACGCGGTGCTGGGCCTCGGCGACGGCGGCGCCCATTACGGCATGATCTGCGACTCCAGCTACCCGACCTTCGTGCTGCAGCACTGGACGCGCGAGCGGCAAGGCGATCGGCTCGGCGTCGAGCAGGCGGTGAAGGCGCTCGCGGCCGATCCGGCGAGAACCGTCGGCCTGATGGACCGCGGCGTGCTCAAGGTGGGCCGCAAGGCCGACGTCAACGTGATCGACTACGACCGCTTGCGGCTGGCGACCCCGCAGGTGCTCTACGACCTGCCGGCGGGCGGCCGGCGCGTGACGCAAGGCGCGCAGGGCTACGACGCGCTGATCGTCTCCGGCCAGGTGGTCAGCCGCGAGGGCCAGCCCACAGGCGCCCTCCCCGGCCGCCTCGTCCGCGGCCCGCAGGCCGCGCCGGCGTAGGGCGTCCCCTGAGACCAATCCGCGACAGTTCCGCGCCGATCGCCCGCGCGGCGCCACCGACCTCTCCGACCCCGCGCGCGTGATAGGTAGGGTGTCCAGGTGGTCATCCCGGAGGGCCGCGCAGCGGACTCGTCCGGGATCTGCTTCATCCGTGGGCGCAAAGTAGATCCCGGACGCCGGCGCGCTGCGGCCGAGCTGACAAGCAGGAGTTGGCTAGCAATTGCGGACCCTGTCCCCTCTTCGCACTCGGCTGCCGCCCTAGTTGAGCGCTCTGTCTGGAGCCGCCGTGCTATCCTGCCAGGCGATGGATCGGCGCCATGATGACGATTCTGATCTTGCGCGGCAGAACCGGAAACTCCGGCGCCGGAGCCTCCGCGCGGCCCTGGCCATCGTCGGCCTCGTCTCGATCGCAGCGTGCGGACAGTTGGCGGCGGGCGCACGCCAGGAGTTCATCCGGAAGTACAGCTGCCCGAAGGAGCGGGTGGCGCTCGCCGAGCTCAAGGGTGTCAAGCCCAGTGACGTCTTCGCCGCCGACTGGCGCGCGGCGACGCCCCCGGACGAGTTGCGCGGCGATCCGGGGCGGCTTGCGCAGTGGCAAGCGGGCGAGGACGAGCGCCGCAAGAGTTGGGAGGCGTGGATCAACTCCAGTCGCCTCTTCCGCCTCAGCGGCTGCGGCCACAGCGTGGTCATGGCTTGCAGGCCGCCGGGCAGGATGAGCTCTCCCGACGTGACGGCGATCTGCAACGAGCCGCCGGAGCCGAAGGACTAGCACCGCCAATACCTGACACACCGCCGGTCCCATTCAGAAGCCACAGGAGCTGGGATGGGTGTCGGGTCACCGGAGGCCGGGAAATCGACCTACTCGATGAGGGCGGCTAAGTTCCGGCATGCTCTACCTGCATCCGCTCGCCTACTTGTTGGGCCTCGAGGGGCACGCCCTGATGCGCGCCTTCGCCGGCGACTTCGCCGACCAGGCTTTCGTCGAGGCCCGCCTCGAGGACATCCGGAGGCTGCTGGAGGACGCCAGCCTGATCGAGACAGGCGCGCAGTTCGACCTGGTCGGCTCTACGGACGGCTATGCCATCTGGTCGCGCACCTATGATCAGCCCGGCAATGGGGCCTTCCCGCTCGAAGAGCCCATCGTACTGCGCATTCTCGACGCACTGCCCGTTGGCCGAGTGCTCGACGCCGCGTGCGGAACAGGTCGCTACGCCCGCCACCTGGCGGAGCGGGGCCATGACGTGGTCGCCGTGGATTCATCTGCGGAGATGTTGGCCGTCGCGCGAGCGGCTGCGCCGATGGCCGACTTCCATATCGGATCGCTGGAGTCGCTCCCTCTGGAGGATACGTCTGTCGACGCCGCAGTCTGCGCCCTGGCGCTCACCCATGTACGCGATCTCGAACCAGTTATGGCCGAGTTCGCCCGGGTGCTGCGTCCGGGCGGGCACCTCGTGATCAGCAACATGCACGCCTGCGCGATCCTGTTCGGCTCCATACCGAGGCTGGCCGCCGACAGCGGCCGTCCCGCTCGCATCGCCAGTTACCGGCACGAGACGGGTGACTACTTCCGCGCCGCGGCAAAGGTCGGCCTGCGCGCGCTCGCTTGCGAAGAACCGCGATTCCCCTTGCCGCGCGAGATGCCGACGTCTGGGCCGATGGGCGCGACTCCGGATGTCGGCGACTGGCGGGACTGGCCCTGGAACCTCAACGGCATCGTACCTCAGGCAGCCTGGGCCGCGCAGCTGGACCGCCCCGCGACCGTAATCTGGCACTTCCAGCGGCCGCACACGCAATCGCCCGAAGTGAATAGCCGACTGTGAAATCGCGGCAGGCGCCTATCTCGCAAAGCTCATCGCGCTCTCGGCGAGGACGCTTGCGCCGAGCGCCTGGACACGCGCCGCGGCCGCGCGCGTAATCGATCGAAACCGAAGGCGGAGCCTCCGATGACGAGCGATGCTCTGGCGCGGGACGATCTGGGGGCGCTGGCCGCGGCGTTCCGGCGCGACGGGTTCGTGCACGTCGCCGGCGTCTTCGAGGCCGACGAGGTCGTCCGCCATCGCGCGGCCGTCGATGCGGCCGTGGCAAGGCGCACCCGCAACGATACCCGCACGCTTGCCGACAAGTCGCCTTACGAGCAGTCGTTCATCCAGTGCGAGTACCTCTGGGAGGACTTTCCGGACGTCCGCGCGCTGGCGTTCGATGCGAAGCTCGCGGGCCTCGCCGCGGCGGTGCTCGGCGCGCCCGCGGTGCGGATGTGGCACGACCAGGCCCTCTACAAGGAGCCCGGCGGACGCGAGACAGACGCGCATCAGGACCACGCCTACTGGCCGATCGCCGAGCTCGATGCGGTCACCGCCTGGGCGCCGCTGGTGGACGTCGACGAGACCATCGGCTGCATGGGCTACGTGCGGGGCTCGCACCTGAGCGAGCTGGAGTACGTCGACATCTTCCGCGCGCCGGGCTCGGGCAAGGCGCTGGAGGCCAAGCACGCGGCGCCGACGTTCGTTCCGGCGAAAGCCGGCGACGTGCTCTTCCACCAGGCGCGCACGGTGCACATGGCGCGAGCCAACCGCTCGGGCGAGATGCGGCGGGTCTACACCTGCATCTATTTCCGCGATGGCTGCACGCGCGGCGAGACCCCCGGGCGCCATCCCTCGGTCGACCGCGACGGCATCGCGGTCGGCGCGACGATCGCGGGCGCGGCGACCCCGATCGCCTGGCCGCTGCCGGGCGGACGCCTGCCTGACCCCGCGCCCTGGCCGCCGACCGAGAACCGGATGATCCGCCGCGCGATCGAGATCGGCGTCCTGCCCGGCGGCCAGAGCGGGTCGGCCGCATAAGGCCGTACTCTGCACGTCATGGCCGGCCGTCAGCGCCGGCCACCCGTCAACACCCTCCTGCCATGCCCGCGCCCTGGCGCGGCCGCCTACTTCCGGTCCAGCACCAGGATCTGGAATGTGCCGGGCTTGGTCTGCGGCCGCTGGCCGGCGGGAACCGGGAGGATGTACTCGGCGGTCGGCAGGTAGACGCGGCCGGTCGCTGGATCGACTGCGCCGGTGCGGGCGCCGATCTGGGTTGGGATCGTGGCCACGATCTTGTTGTTGTCGGGCCCCGAGAGCGCGATCACGTTGAGCTGGCCGTCGAGCGCGGTCGGGATCATCGCGATGTGGCGCTCCGGATCGTAGATCACTGCGTCGGGGAAGCCGCCGATCTTGAGGCTGGCGATCTCGTGGCCGGTCGCAGCGTCGAGGATCTTGGCGAGGTTGTTGCACGACGAGACGATCCGGTTCCCCTCGACGTAGGCCAGGCCCGTCGGGCGCTTGCAGTCAGCCATCGCGTAGTGCGCCAGCACCTTGCGCTGCACGAGGTCGACGGCGACCACTTCGCCGGCGCTCTCGACGTTGACGTAGAAGCGGCCCTTGCCGTCCGGCTGGCCGAACTCGAGCGCGCCGCCGACGTTGATCGTGCCGACCACCGACTTCGCCGCGGGATCGACCAGGGTCAGGACCCCGGCGTCGCCGTTGATGACGACGACGAGCTTGGTCGCCGGGTCGTAGGCCGCGCCGTCGGCGTCGGAGGCCACCGTCAGCGCCTTGATCAGCTTGCCGTCGGCCGCGTTGAGGATCTTGGCTGTGTTGTCCCCGCTGTTGGTGGTGACGATCACGCTGGAGCCCGGCACCGGCACGACCGCGTGCAGCCGGTCGCCGGCGGCGAAGTCAGGGTTGAGCTTGTTGGTCGCGACGTCCAGCGAGAGCACGGTCGTGCCATGGGCGACGTACACGCGGTGGCGGGCGGCGTCGTAGCTGGCGTAGTCCCAGCCGCCGTCGGGGCCGGCGACGCGATCGACCACTTTGAGCTGGCCGTCGGCGGCGAGGGCCGCGGGCGCGGCGGCGGCGAAGAGGGCGCCGACGGCGGCGCCGGAAATGAGCAGTCTACGGATCATAATCGTCTCCTCACGTTGAAATCTCTGGCATGGCGACATCGGACGGCGGCGGACGGCGATCTTCATCGGCGCGGGTCCCGCCGGCGAGGCGATAAAGCGCCGGCATGGCGAGCAGCACCAGGGGCCCTTGCGCGACCAGCCCGGCGATGATGGCGATCGCGAGCGGCCGCTCCATCGAGGCGCCGCCGCCGATCGCCAGCGCCAACGGCGCGAGCGCCAGGATCGCCGCCAGCGTCGTCATGGCGATGGGCCGCAGCCGATTGACGCCGGCCTGCACCAGAGCGGCCTCGGGCGGCGCGCCCTCAGCCAGCAGCGCCTCGTATTCGGTGAACTAGAAGATCGCCACCTCGGTCGTGATGCCTAGGATCATCGTGGCGCCCATCAGCGCCATGATGTTGAGCTCGACGCCGGTGAGCCAGAGCCCGATCGCCACCGCCGAGGCGGCCGCCAGCGGCATCAGCATGATCACGCCGACGATGCGGAAGTTCTCGTAGATGACGAGCAGCAGCACGAAGACGGCGGCGACGGCGGCGGCGAAGACCAGCGAGAGATCGCGGAACGCCTTCTGCTGCTCGGCGTAGAGCCCACCCATTTCGAACGTGACGCCGGCCGGCAGGAAACCCGGCCGCCCGACCAGGCGCTGGACCTCCTGCGCGGTCGAGCCGACGTCGCGGCCGGTGACGCGGGCCGTGACGGCGTCCATGCGGCGCATGTTCTCGTGCATCACCTCGGCCTGGCCGGTCACGAGCTTGATGTCGGCGATGCGCGAGAGCGGAAAGAGGTGGCCGTCATCGGGCGATTTCAGCATCAGGGCGCCGACCTGGTCGACGCGCGAGCGTGTCCCCTCGGGGATCCAGACCCGCACGTTGACGAGGCTGAGGCCGGACTGCACCTGCGTCGCCACCGCACCCGAGAGCAGGTCGCCGATCTGCTTGGCCGCTTCGTCGGCGCTCAGGCCCTCGAGCTCGGCGCGGGCGGGATCGACCCGCACGTCGAGGCCGTCGCCCGCCAGCACCACTCCGCTCTTGGCCTCGGTGACGCCGCGCACCTTGCCGATCGCGTCCTGCACGGTGGGACCGGCGCGGCGGAGCAGCGTCGCATCGTTGCTGTAGAGCTTGACCTCGATCGGCTCGGGCACCGCGGTGAGGTCGCCGATCAGGTCCTCCATCAGCTGGGCGGTCTCGATCTCCATGCCGGGCACGTTCTGCTGAACGTCGCCGGCCACCTCGTCCATGACGGTGTCGATCGGCCGCCGGCCTGTCGATTTCAGGCGGACGAAGAAGTCGCCGGTGTTGGGCTCGGTGAGCCCGCCCCCGAGCTGCGTGCCGGTGCGGCGCGAGTAGGTCGCGACGTCGGGGGTCTGGCGGATGATCGCCTCGATCTGCCGCGTCAGCCGGTCGGTCTCGGTCAGCGACATGCCGGGCGGGGCGACGTAGTCGAGCACGAAGCCGCCCTCGTCGATCTTGGGGATGAAGCCGGAGCCGACGGTGGCGAAGCAGATCGCGCCGACGATCGCGAGCGCCGCCACGCCGCCCAGCGCGAGGACCGGCGCGCCGACGCTGCGGGTCAGCAGGTCTCGGTAGCGCGAGACCAGAGGGCCGTTCAGGTTCAGCTCGGCGACCGGGGCGCCGCGGGCGGCGAGCTGTTCGACCAGCACGGGCACCAGCCACCAAGCGACCAGGAACGACAGCGCCAGCGCCGTCGCCATGGTGATCGAGAGCGCCTTGAAGAAGGCGCCGGTGACGCCGGTGAGGAACGCGAGCGGCAGGAAGATCACCGTTGTCGCGGCCGACGAGCCGACGAGCGGGCGCATGAACTCCGAGACCGCCGCCGAAATGGTCGCCCGATCGCGCACCGGCGCGTCCGCCACGCGCCGTTCGATGTGCTCGATCATGACGATGGCGTCGTCGATGACGAGCCCGATCGCCGCGGCCATGCCGCCCAACGTCATGATGTTGAAGCTCTGGCCCATCACGACGAGGACCAGCGTCGTCGCCGCCAGCACGGCCGGCACGGCGATCACGGCCGCCAGCGTCACGCGCCAGTTGCGCAGGAAGACCAGCAGCACGAGCGCGGCCAGCACCGCGCCGACGACGATCGCGTTGCGCAAGGCCTGGGCGGATTCGAGGATTAGGTCGCTCTGGTCGTACCAGGCCCGCACCTGCATGTCGGCCGGACCCTGGCCGCGGACGTGGGCGAAGGCGGCGCGGACGGCTCTCGCGATCGCGACGGTGTTGCCGCCCGGCTGCTGGTAGACGTTGACGAGCACCGCGTCGCGGCCGTCGGCGGCGACGCGGATCCACTGCGGCGCGGGCGCGGCGGTCACCGTGGCCACGTCGCCGACCTTCAGCACTGCGCCGTTCGCAGCCTTGATCGCCACGTCGGCGATCCGGCGCGGATCGGCCAGCCTCGAGTCGGTCAGCACCAGCAGCAGCTTGCCCTGGTCCTCGATGCGGCCCGAGGCGCTGAGCGCGTTGGCGCCGGCGATCGCCTGCGAGACGTCGGCGAGCGAGAGCCCGTGGGCGAAGAGCTTCGCCGGATCGGCCTCGACTCGGTACTCGCCGGGCGCGCCGCCCTGGTTCTGCACCCGCGCCACGCCGTCGATCGTGCTGAGCACCGGGGCGAGGGTCTGGTCGGCGAAACGGCGCAGCTCCACCGGCGTCGCCCGCGCCGAGGTCAGGCTGTAGGCGGCGACCGGGTCGACCGTTGGGTCCTGGCGGCGGACGTCGAACGTGACTCCCGGCGGCAGCGTCGCCTGCGCCGTCGTCAGCGCCGCCTGCACCCGCTGCAGCGCCTTGTCCATGTCCTGGCCCCAGCCGAAATTCATCGAGACCTCGGCCTCGCCGCGGCTGGTGGTGGACCTGAGGTTCCGCACGCCGGGGATCGCCCTGAGCGCCTGCTCGAGCGGGCGGGTGATCACCGCCTCGGTCTGGTCGGCCGGACGGTCGCCGGCGTCGATCGTGATCGCGATGCGCGGGAACGGCACGTTGGGGAACAGGCTGACGGGCATGACCGTCCCGGCGGCGAGACCGCTGACGATCAGCAGGGCCAGGAGCGTGAGCAGCGAACGCCGGCGTCGCGAGGCGAGCTCGGCGAGGCTCACGAGCCAACCTTCACGGCCATGCCGTCCTGCAGCTCGTAAGCGCCCTCGACCGCCACGACCTGGCCGGCCTGGATGGGGCCGGAGATCTCGATCTCGTCGCCGTGGTCGCGCCCGGCGGTGACGAAGACCCGCCGCGCCTTGCCGCCGGCGACCACGAAGACGTGCGCGCCGGTCTCGTCGAACACCACGGCCGCGCGGGGTGCGGCTAGGCCCTGGTGCGCGCCGGTGACCACGTCGGCGGTCACCGCGGAGCCGATCGGCAGGGTCGCGCCCGCGAGCGGCGCGACCGCGTCGGCCATCCTGGTCGCCGGATCGGCGGCGCGGCCGACCATCGCAAGCCGGCCGGCGATCGGCGCGCCGCCGGCGCTCGGGCGGATCGTCACCGCGTCGCCGGACGTGAACTGTGTCGCCGATGGGTCGAAGCCGAGTTTGACGCTGAGTGCGCCCTGGCGGGCCAGCACCATCAGCGGCGCGTCCTGGGCCAGGCGGTCGCCGCCGGCGACCGCTACGCTGACGACGACGCCCGCCTCGCCCGCGGTGAGCGTCTGCCGCGCCGCGCCGGCGCCTTGCTGCTGCTGAGCAGTCAGCGCCGCCTCGGCGTCGGCGAGCGTCTTCCTGGCCGCGATCAGCTGGTCCGCGGCCGCGAGGTGGTCGTCATACAGGCGCTGGACGCGGGCGAGGTCGGTCTTGGCGGACGCCGCGGCGTTGGCCGCCTGGCGGTAGGCGAGGCCCGAGGCGGGCGCATTGGCCACCACGGCCAACGGCGTCCCGGCGGCGACCGCTTGACCCGGCCGCACCAGCACCTGCTCGACGATCACGGCGCGCGGCGCGGCCAGCGTATGGCTGGCGGCCGGGTCGGCCTGGACGACGCCGTAGAGGGTTGTGACATCCTCCAGCCGCTCGTTGCGGATCGGGGCTGTCGTGATCGTCGCGGTCGCGGCGGCCTCCTGGTCCGAGTCGGCCGCGCCGCCTTGACGCGAGAGGATCAGCGCGGCGAGGCCCGCCGCGACGACCAGGACCGCGACGAGCGTGATGAGCCGGTTCCGCGTCACGACGCGCGCGCCTCGGCCGGCGGCGCGAAGAGCGCGGTCTCGAGCTGGATCACCGCCATCCGCGCGGCGAGCTCGCGATCCTCGAGGTCGGCGCGCTTCGAGACGACGGTCTGAACCAGCGCGAGGTACGCCTGGCTGTCGATGTCGCCGCGCTGCAGCGCCGCCGGCGCCGGGCGCAGCATCGCGTCAAGCCGCGGCAGGTCGGCGCGCAGGATCGCGGCCTGGGCCGTCGCGCTGTCGATCTCGGCCATGGCTGTGGTGGCCTCGGCGCTCGCCGCGTCGAGCCGGGCCTGGTATTCGGCCCGCAGCTGCTCGCGGGTCGCCTGCTGGATCTTCACGTCGCCGCGGTGGCCGTTGAAGATCGGCGCGGCCAGCACCGCCGAGAGCCCGATCGTGGTCGTCGGCGTGGGGTCGCGGGCATAGGCGAAGGCGATCTGCGCGAGCGGGAACTGCGCGAGGATCGCCTTGCGCAGGTTGGCGTCCTCAGCCTGATAGCCCGCCTGCAGCGCCAGCAGGTCGGGGCGACGCTGCGACAGGTCGACGAGCGCGCGCTTCACCTCGTCGGGGTCGTAGCTCGCGGGGCGGGCGTCCTCGACCAGCGGCAGGCGGACGTCGGCGGCGAGGCCCAGCAGCGCGTTGAGGTCGCCGCGCGCCTTGGCGGCGTCGTGCTGCGCGGTCTCGAACTGGGTCTCGACGTCGAGCTTGGCGGCGAGGTCGGTCGCGGCGGTCTGGGCGGTCACGTCGCCGCGCTGCTCGGCCCGCGCCGAGCGCTCGGCGCGATTGGCGGCCGCCGCGAGGATGTCCGAGAGGAAGCCGGCGCGCGCCTCGTCGGTCAGGGCGGTCTCGGCCAGTTGGCGCGCCTGCTGCGCCGTCGTCCACTCGGCCCAGAGCACGTCGAGGTCGGCCTGCTTGGCGGTGAACTTCGCCGCGCGCTTGTTGCTGGCTACGGCCAGCAGTCCGGCGAGGTCGATGCTCGGCGAGACGTTGAAGGCGGTGTGGGTGTCCGGGCCCGCGATCGGCTGGTCGAAGCCCGTCGCCACCTGGGGGTCCGGGAGCAGGCCGGCGGCGAACACCTCGGCTGACCGCACGCCGAGCGCGGCGCGCTTGGCCCTGAGATCCGGATTGTTGATCGCCGCCAGCACCGCGACGCCCAGCGGCGTCAGCCCCGCGTGCGGATCGATCGTGATCGTGCTCAGCGGCTCGAGGCGGAGCGGCGCGATGTCGGTCTTGAGGTCAGCCGGAGCCGCCGCGAGATCGGGCCCGGTCGGCAGCGGCGCAGGCCCGTATGCGGCGCAGCCGGCGAGCGCCAGCGCGGCGACGAGCGCGAAGGACGTCCGGCTTTTCCCTAGAGCGAACGCCATCCAGCCGCCCACGACGCCGTCTTCGGGACGGCGAGCGCCCCTTACGTCATCGCAGCTGACGGGGAGCTTTCCGGAACGTTGGGAAACCCCAATGTCGCGCTCACGCGGCGCTCGAACCTGACCTCGGCCTCCAGCCCCGGCCGGGCGTCGCGCAAGGTGACGACGGCGCCGTGCAGCCGGGCAACTGCCGCCACCAGCGCCAGACCGAGACCGCTGCCTGGAGTCGAACGGCTGCGCTCGAGCCGGTAGAACCGGTCGAACACCCGCTCGCGCTCGACCTCCGGCACGCCCGGGCCGTCGTCGGCGACGGTGAGCGCCGCGCCGGCCCCGCGGCGCGCCGCGATGATCCGGACCGCCGCGCTAGGCCCGGCGTGGCGCAGCGCGTTTTCGACCAGATTGACCAGCATCTGGGTCAGGAGTTCGCCATCGCCCTCGACCACGAGGTCGTCGTCGGCGTCCAGGCGCAGCGTCTGGCCGGCGTCCTCGGCCGACGGAGCGAAGTCGGCGGCGACCGACCGTGCGAGCGCGGTGAGGTCTACAGGCCGGAACGCCGCCCGCCGCGCGCCGCTCTCGATCTGCGCGATCCGCAGCAGCGCCGCGAACGTCTCGAGGATCGCGTCGACCTCGCCGAGCGCAGCCGTGATCGCCGCGGTCCGCTCGGCGGACGTCTCGGACGCCTGGCTGGCCTCAAGCCGCTGGCGCAGCCGGGTCAGCGGCGTCCTGAGATCGTGCGCGACATCGCTGGAGACCTGGCGCAGGCTATCCATCAGCGTGGTGATGCGATCGAGCATGCGGTTGAAGGTGAGCGCGAGCCGGTCGAGATCGTCATCGGACCCCCGCACCGGGATGCGCCGCGTGAAGTCGCCGAGGCTGATCGCGTCGGCGGCGCCGGTCATCGCGTCCAGCCTGCGCCGCACGTCGTAGCTCAAGGCGTAACCGCCCAGCAGACCCAGGACGACGACGCCGGCGAACGCCCAGGCGAAGCCGGCCAGCACCGAGCGTTCGAGCGCGTCGTCGCGCGCGTCGTCGTCGCCGACGACGAGCCGATCTCCATCAGGCAGCTGGGTCGTCAGCACACGGATCGTGTGGCCGTTCTGCTCCGGGCTGGCGAGGTTCGACCAGCCGAGCGGCGATTTGGAGCCGGCCAATTCTCCGGCGAGCGGCGCGCCCTTGGCGTCGACGAGGCCATAGTCGAGCGCGCCCGGCGTCCGCTCGCGCTCGCGCACCGCCTGCAGCACGCCGGTCAGGCCTTCGGTGCGGAACTCCTGCGCCAGAGCGGACGCCTCCGCGTTGATGCGGTCGTCGAACTGCTGCTTCAGCGTCGCGCGGGTGGTGACGAGCGTGACGGCGCCCATCACCACGACCGCGAGCGCGAAGGCGGCGGTGTAGATCGCCGCGAGGCGCAGGCTGGCGGAACGGAACACCTACGGCCCCTCGCGCAGGCGATAGCCGGCGCCCCGGACGGTCTGGATCAGCTCGACCGCGTGGCCGCGGTCCACCTTGCTGCGCAGCCGGCTGACATGGGTCTCGACGATGTTGGTCTTGGGGTCGAAGTGGTAGTCCCAGACGCTCTCGAGCAGCATCGTGCGGGTCACGACGCGGCCGGCGTGCCGCATCAGGTATTCGAGCAACTGGAATTCGCGCGGCTGCAGCTCGATGCGGGCGCCGCCGCGGGTGACGGTGCGCTGCAGCCGGTCGAGCTTGAGATCGGCGACCTGAAGCGTGGTCTGCACCTCCTGCGGCGGCGGCCGGCGCGCCAGAGCGTTGACCCGGGCCATCAGCTCTGCGATCGCGAACGGCTTGACGAGATAGTCGTCGCCGCCGGCCTCCAGTCCTTCGACCCGGTCGTCGATACCGCCGAGCGCGGTCAGCAACAGCACCGGTGTCTTCACGCCCGACGCCCGGATCGTGCGCAGGATCGCCAGGCCGTCCATCTGCGGCAGCATGCGGTCGAGCACGATGACGTCGTAACTCTCGCCGGCGGCCAGCAGCAGACCTGTTCGGCCGTCCGGGGCGTGGTCGACCGTGTGGCCGGCCTCGCTCAGCGCCTTGCGCAGGTAGGCCGCGCCTTCCTTGTCGTCCTCGACGATCAGCAGCTTCATTGCGCCCGAGTTTGCCCGAGCGGCCCCCTCGCGGCGAGAGGGTCGTCGGCTGGGCCGCCGGAACCGTGCGAACGGGGTCGCCTTTCCCTTTCCCGGCGCGCATAGGCGTGGGCGAGCCCAGGAGGCCGCGATGCCAGATCCAAGACCGCCCGAGCCCGAGCCCGAAGGCGACGAAGAGCTCGACGAGGCGCTGGAAGAGACCTTCCCCGCCAGCGATCCGATCTCGCCGGCCCGGCCAGGGCGCGACGACTGAGGAGGTTCGAAAGATGGTCCACGCAACGCAAGGCGCCACGCCTTTTCAGGTCAAGATCGTCGCCTCCGGTCACGAGCTTCTCGCGGACGAGCCGCCGGACAATGGCGGGACCAACGCCGGGCCGAGTCCTTTCGACCTGGTGCTGGCGGGCCTTGCGGCGTGCACGGCGATCACGTTGCGGATGTATGCCGGGCGCAAACAGTGGAGCGGCTTCGACGTCGCTGTGCGGTTGCGCCACCGGCGCGAGGGCAGCGCGCACCTGATCGACCGCGAGGTCGACGTCTCCGGCGTGCCCGACTCCGCCGGGATGGAGCGGCTGCGCGACATCGTGGAGCGAACGCCGGTGACGCTGGCCCTGAACGGTGGCTTCACCATATCGACTGTGCTGGACGAGACCAAAGCTGGAGCCGCGCGATGACCCGCGTCACCTACGAGATCGTCGAACACGACGGCGGTTGGGCCTACCGTGTCGACGGCGTCTACTCTGAGACGTTCCCGACCCACGACGCCGCCCGCCGGGCCGCGGAGCGGGCCGCCGGCGAGCAGCGCGTCTCGGACGACGCATCCGTCGGCATCCGCTACGAGGATGAAACCGGCCGCTGGCGTCAGGAGGTCGACGAGGGCGACGACCGCCCGGAGACCGAGGTCAAGGGCTAGACGCCGGCGCCATGGCCGACGTCTTCATCGCCCCCGGCCTTCGCACGCCATTCGTCAAGGGCGGCGGGCTCTACGCGGAGTTCAACTCGCTGGCGCTTTCTGCGCCGGTCGCGGCGGCGATGACGGCGCGCGCGAAGCCCGACTTCCTGGTCTGGGGCGAGGTGATCCCGGAACCGACGATCTCGAACATCGCCCGCGAGCTCGTGTTCGAGGCTGGGCTCGATCCGGAGCTGCCGGCGTTCTCGACCGTGCTCGCCTGCTCGTCGAGCTTCGTGGGCGTGATCGAGGCGGCCGGGATGGTCGGCAGAGGCGGCACGCATCTGGCGCTGGTCGGCGGGGTCGAGACCATGAGCCACGTGCCGATCGCGCTGAAGCCGGCCGTCGCCGACAGGCTGGCGGCGACCTTCCCGCGCGACCCAGCCGGCGCCGCCGCGCAGCTCACCCAGCTCACCGCTGTCGACTTCGACCTGCCGCTGAAAGCCTGGGCCAACCGCGTCAGCGGCCGCTCTCAGGGAGAGCACACAGAGGACACCGCGCGCCGGTTCGCCATCGGCCGTGAGGAACAGGACGCCTGGGCGCTGAGGAGCCACCAGGGCGCCATCACGGGGCAGGACGACGGTTTCTTCGCGGACCTGCTGATCCCGGTCGGCGGGGTGGGTCACGACGCCATTCCGCGGCGCGACACCTCGCTCGAGAAGCTGGCGGCGCTGCGGCCGGCGTTCGATCCGCAAGGCACGATCACCGCCGGCAACGCCTCGCCGGTCACCGACGGCGCGGCCTCGATCTGGGTCGGCGACGCCGAAGGCTTGAACCGCCTGGGCGCCGACGTCGCCATTAAGCTGGTCGACTGGGAGATCGCCGCGATCGACTTCCGGCTCGACGAGGGGATGCTGATGGCGCCGGGCCGCGCCATCCCGCGGCTGCTCGCGCGCCATGGCCTGCGGTTCGCCGACGTCGCGCTCTGGGAGATCCACGAGGCGTTCGCCGCGCAGGTGCTGGCCAACGTGAAGGCTGCGTCCGACCCGGCCTATCGGCGCGAGCGCGCGAAGGTCGACGCCGACTTGGGCGACTTCCCATGGGAGCGCGTCAACCCGCACGGCGGGAGCCTCGCGATCGGCCACCCTTTCGCCGCGACCGGAGCGCGGATCCTGAGCCAGGCGGCCAAGGAGCTCGCGGGCTTCCCGCCCGGGTCGCGCGCGATCGTGTCGGTCTGCGCCGACGGCGGCCAGGGCACGGTGGCGCTGCTGGAGCGGGTCTGAGCCTCAGGTCAGACTAACGGTGGTGGTAGTGCTGATGATGATGGGTGAGGTTCCTCAACCCGTTGCCGAGCCTATGACCCAGGTTGAGGTGAAAGTGATGGAATGGGCCCGCCTCGGCGACCCCCCCGCCCAGCGCCAGGACCATCGCCAACGCCAATGCCAGCGAACGCATCCGGTCTCCCCTTCAACGAGAGATGCCTGTTGGCGCGACACTGTGGCGCCATCGGGGCGGCCAGGAGCGTGGATATCGAGCGCGGCTAGGACCCTGCGGGCGCCGGCGCGTCCGCCTTCATCGGAATAGGCGTCGGCTGGTCGCCGTTCAGAACCATCTGCGGAACCTGGCTGAACTTCCAGTCCTTGCCGTCGTGATCGAACACCCAGACGACGTCGAAGCGCGAGCCGGGCCAGTGCTGCGGGCAGCTCTTGTCGTTCCCGAGGATCTGGTTGGCGATCGCCGGGATCGACTCGTGGTGCCAGCCGATCAGCACCGGTCCCGTCGACGCCGCGGCCATCGCCGCGTTCGCCAGCGCGACTTCCTGGCCGTCGGTGAAGCCCTGGTTCGGCGTGAGGCCGAGCAGTTCGGCGACTGCCGACACTGTCTCAAGCGGGCGCTGGCTCTTGCCGCCTGGGTTGGTGGCGAAGACGGTCTTTGGCGCGTCGAGCCCCTTGTGCGCGGCCGCGCCCCAGTCCGAGAAGAGGCATGCCAGCGCGCCCGCGCGCTGCCAGCCGCGGACGATCAGGCTGTCCTTGTCCTTCTCGCCGGCCGGGTCGACGCCGTGCGGCGGTGGCGGTTCGCCAGGCTTCTCCGCGTGCCTGACCAGCATGATCTTGCCGAGCGCCATCACCGCCCCCTTCTTCGCGTAAAACGCGAACCCGTCGCAGATACACCCGATCCCGTCAACGACCCCCGAACTTGATCGTTGCTCGCCCCGCCCCGGCGTGATTGAGGATTGAGCCAACGATACGAGGAACGTCGGGCGATGGCGGAGGACTTCCGCGAGCGGGCCAGGCTCTGGCCCAAGGGCCGGCTCTATGAGGATTTCCAGGTCGGCGAGGTGCGCCAGCACCACTGGGGCCGCACGATCGCGCTCTCCGACACGCTGCTGTTCACGACCCTGACGCTGAGCTTCAACCCGCTCTACTCCAACCGGGTCTACGCCGAGGCGCACGGCCACCCTGACATCGTCGTCAACCCGTTGCTGGTGTTCAACACGGTGCTGGGCATGAGCGTCGAGGACAACAGCGAGATCGGCGGCCCGTTCGTGGGCGTCGGCGCCCTCACCTGGCGACAGCCGGTCTATCCGGGCGATACGCTGACCGCGCGCTCGACCACCAAGGCCGCGCGGCTCTCGGCCAGCAATCCGGCCAACGGCATCGTCACCTGGCTCACCGAGGGCTTCAACCAGCGCGGCGAGCAAGTGATCGACTTCGAACGCTCGAACCTCGTCCGGCTGCGCCATCCGCCGAAGCGGGAGGCCGCGCAATGACCCCGAAGCTCTCCGACCT
>DATKMZ010000113.1:0-39862 GCA_035541575.1 Caulobacteraceae bacterium
TGCCCGACCAGCTTCGCCGCGTAGGCCTCCTCGAGCGCGGCCTCGAGGTGCGCGCGGCCCTCGACGTTCTCGCCGCGGATGTAGATGTAGGCGGTGTGCGCCCGCATCGCCTTGCAGGCGACCATGCAGCTTTCGATCAGGCGGTGCGGCTCCCATCGCAGGATCTCGCGGTCCTTGCAGGCGCCTGGCTCGGACTCGTCGGCGTTGACCACGAGGTAGTGCGGCCGCTCGCTCTCCTGCTTGGGCATGAAGGTCCACTTCAGCCCGGTGTTGAAGCCTGCGCCGCCGCGGCCGCGCAGGCCCGAGTTCTTGATCTGGTCGCAGATCCACTCCGGCGGCTGGGCCAGCATCTCGGCTGTGCCGTTCCAGATCCCGCGGCGCTTCGCACCTTCCAGCCGCCAGTCGTGCAGGCCGTAGAGGTTGGTGAAGATGCGGTCCTTGTCTTCGAGAATGCCGACCATGACTCAGCCGCTGGGTTCCTGGGCGTTGGGATCGAAGGGATGCGCGCGGATCCAAAGGAGACGCTGCGCGACGGCGTAGATGAAGAGGGCCCAGCCGGTCGCCGTGATCGCGACGCCGCCCCAGAGCAGCCACGGCTCGCCGCCGAAGCGGTAGCGGGCCAGCACCATGACGATGACGCCGATCAGGCAGGCGAAGACGCCAGCGGTGCGCTGCGGACGGCCAAGCCCCCGCAGCGTCTCGAGATACGCGACCTCACGGCTGCGGTCCTGCAGCGGCTCGCTGGTCATGGCGCGGCCTTGTCGCGCGCCAGGCCCAGCATCAGCCACCCGTGCGAGGCGAAGCCGGCCAGGATCGCAGCGCCGAACAGCCAGCCCGCCCAGGCGGCGTGGAAGCCGAGCATCGCCGCCAGAGCGACCAGCGCGACGATCAGCGCCGCGGCCGTGACGGCCATGGCGATGAAGAACCGGCGGCGCTGCAGGGCGAGGTTCATCGGCGACTCACGCCGGCTCCGGCAGGTTGGGCAGCTTGAACGGTTTGGCGCGGGATCCGTCGTAGAGAGTCGGATCGGTCAGCGTCAGCGGGCCGCCGACCGGCGCGGTCGCCTGGCGGCCGAGCGAAGAGCCGGGCGGCGGCGTGCGGCCGCCGCGAAACTCGGCCAGCAGTTCCTTCAGCGATTGCGGCGTGAGGTCCTCATAGTAGTCGTCGTTGATGGCGGCCATCGGCGCGTTGGCGCACGCGCCCATGCACTCGACTTCTTCCCACGAGAACTTGCCATCGGCGGTGCGGTGCTCGCGCGGGCCGATCTCCGTCTCCAGCACCTTGATCAGCTCTTCGGCGCCGCAGAGGGCGCACGGCGGCGTGCCGCAGACCTGGACGTGCGCGACCGAGCCGACCGGCTCGAGCTGGAACATCGTGTAGAAGGTCGCGCATTCGAGCACGCGGATCACGGCCATGCCGAGCATGTCAGCCACCACGCGAAGCGCCGGCTCAGTCACCCAGCCTTCCTGCTTTTGCGCCAGCCAGAGCAGCGCGATCACGGCCGACTGCTGGCGCCCGGGCGGGAACTTCGAGATCCACCACTTGGCCTTCTCGAGGTTCTCGGGCGTGAAGGCGAAGGACGCCGGCTGATCTTTCGCGAGACGGCGCACGCTCACCGGTCGATCTCCCCGAAGACGATGTCGAGCGAGCCGAGGATCGCCGAGACGTCTGCCAGCATGTGGCCGTGGCACATCCAGTCCATCGCCGCCAGGTGTGGGAAGCTCGGCGCGCGTATCTTGCAACGGTAGGGCTTGTTGGTTCCGTCCGCGACCAGGTAGACGCCGAACTCGCCCTTCGGCGCTTCCACGTAGGCGTAGACCTCGCCCTCGGGCACGTGGAACCCCTCGGTGAAGAGCTTGAAGTGGTGGATCAGCGCCTCCATCGAGCGCTTCATCTCGCCGCGGCGCGGCGCGGCGACCTTGTGGTCGTCGGTCAGCACCAGCCCCGGCGTCTTCCTGAGCCGCTCGACGCACTGCAGGATGATCCGCGCAGACTGGCGCATCTCTTCCATGCGGCAGAGGTAGCGATCGTAGCAGTCGCCGTTGAGGCCGAGCGGGATCTCGAACTCGAGGTCGTCGTAGCACTCGTAGGGCTGGTTGCGGCGCAGGTCCCAGGCGACGTTCGAGCCGCGCAGCATCACGCCGGTGAAGCCCCAGGCGAACGCCTGCTCCTTGGTCACGACGCCGATGTCGACGTTGCGCTGCTTGAAGATGCGGTTACCCGTCAGCAGACCCTCGATGTCGTCGAGCACCTTCGGAAAGCTCTTGGCCCAGCTCTCGATGTCGTCGATCAGCGCCGGCGGCAGGTCCTGGCGCACGCCGCCGACGCGGAAGTAGTTGGCGTGCAAGCGCGCGCCGGACGCCCGCTCATAGAACACCATCAGCTTCTCGCGCGCCTCAAAGCCCCAGAGCGGCGGCGTCAGCGCGCCGACGTCCATCGCCTGGGTCGTGACGTTGAGCAGGTGGTTCAGGATGCGGCCGATTTCGCAGTAGAGCACCCGGATCAACTGCCCGCGGATCGGGACCTCCAGGCCCATCAGGCGTTCGATGGCGAGCACGAACGCGTGCTCCTGGTTCATCGGCGCGACGTAGTCGAGGCGATCGAAATAGCCGGTGTTCTGGGCGTAGGGTCTGGCCTCGATCAGCTTCTCGGTGCCACGATGCAGCAGGCCGATGTGCGGGTCGACGCGCTCCACGAGCTCGCCGTCGAGCTCGAGCACCAGCCGCAGCACGCCATGCGCAGCCGGATGCTGCGGCCCGAAGTTGATGTTGAACTTGCGGACCGGCGTCTCGGCGGCCGGTCCTTCCGGGAGGTGGGCCTCGCTCATGGCGCCCGCTCTGGCGCGAGGCGGCCCGCACCCATCATCACGATCGCCGCGGCCCCACCGAGTAGCGCAGCCTCGATCATCAGGCTCTGATCCCAGCGCACGGCGAGGACGATCTCAGCCAGCCGCCGCGCGACGGGCAATCCCAGCAGCCAGATCCAGAGTATGGCGGAGCGGTCGGCGAGCGGGTGGCTCTTGTTGATGTTGAGCCCCGTGAAGATCCCCGCCAAGCCGCCGACGATGGCGAACGCCAGCACCTGCGCGAAGCGCCCGCCTGCAGCCGTCTCAGGGTGCGCCAGCGTTACGAGCAGAAGACCGATGTTGCCGAGGAAGAGGGTCGCCAGCAACGTCAGCCCATAGCCGACGCTGGGCGCCGCCGCCCGGATGAAACGCCTCATGCCCCCTCCCCGGCCTTCTCGTCGCCCGGCAGCGCGTGCGGATAGCCCTGTCCGGGGCGGGCGTACTCCGCGCCCTCCCATGGCGAGAGGAAGTCCCAGTTGCGGAACTCGACCGACTTCACCGGCTCGTAGACGACGCGCTTGAGCTCGTCGTCGTAGCGGACCTCGACGTAGCCGGTCATCGGGAAGTCTTTCCGCATCGGATGGCCGTGGAACCCGTAGTCGGTCAGGATGCGCCGCAGGTCCGGATGGCCCTCGAAGAAGATACCGTACATGTCGAACGCCTCGCGCTCGAACCAGTCGGCCGCCGGATAGACCGAGATGACCGACGGAACGGGCGTGTCCTCGTCGGTCTCGACCTTGACCCGAAGGCGTCGGTTCTTGGTCAGCGACAGCAGATGGTAGACCACGTCGAAGCGCTTCTCGCGCTGTGGGTAGTCGGCGCCGCAGATGTCGATCAGCTGCTGGAACTGCAAGTCGGCGGCGTCTCGAAGGAACGTCAGCACCCCGGCGATGCGGTGGGCCGGCGCTTCGATCGTCAGCTCGCCGTAGGCGATGTGAAAGTCGCCGATCGCGCCGGCGGAGTTCGCGACGATGCGCTCGCCGAGCGCCCGCAGCCCGTCGTCCGATACTGGCCAGCGGTTCATCGCTCGATCGTCCCGGTGCGCCGGATCTTCTTCTGCAGCTGCAACACGCCGTAGACCAGCGCTTCGGCCGTGGGCGGGCAGCCGGGAACGTAGATGTCGACCGGAACGATCCGGTCGCAGCCGCGCACGACGGAGTAGCTGAAGTAGTAGTAGCCCCCGCCGTTGGCGCAGGAGCCCATCGAGATCACGTAACGCGGGTCCGGCATCTGGTCGTAGACCTTGCGCAGCGCCGGGGCCATCTTGTTGGTCAGCGTGCCGGCGACGATCATGACATCCGACTGCCGCGGGCTGCCGCGTGGCGCAAAGCCGTACCGCTCGAGGTCGTATCGCGGCATCGACGAGTGCATCATTTCCACCGCGCAGCAGGCGAGACCAAACGTCATCCACATCAGTGAGCCCGTGCGGGCCCAGGTGATCAGATCGTCGGTCGCCGTGGTGATGAAGCCCTTGTCGGCGAGCTGGTTGGAGACGCCGTCGAAGAAGGCGTCGTGCTTCTTCGGATCGTAGCCTTCGACCGAAGCGCGGGCGGCCGTTCCCGCGGGCCGGGTCACTCCCATTCCAGCGCGCCTTTCTTCCACTCGTACGCGAAGCCGACTGTCAGCACGCCCAGGAACACCATCATCGACCAGAAGGCGTAAGCGGCGGCCTCGTGCGGCATCTTCAGGAGACTCACCGCCCACGGGAACAGGAACGCCACCTCGAGGTCGAAAATGATGAACAGGATCGAGACCAGATAGAAGCGCACGTCGAACTTCATCCGGGCGTCGTCGAAGGCGTTGAAGCCGCACTCGTACGACGAGAGCTTCTCGGCGTCCGGCGCCTTCGGGGCGATGACGGTGGGCAGCACGGTGAAGAGCACGCCGAGCGCGCATGCGATCGCGAGGAAGATCACGATCGGCAGGTATTGCAGCAGGAACGCGTTCATCGGAACCCGGAGCGGGGAGGAGTCGCGGGACCTTCTAGCCGAAGCCGCCCAGCCATTCAAAGAGGCTAGCCGACGCAACCTCCAGAGCCGCCTGCGACGGGCTCGCCTGTTGACGCCGGACAGGGCCGGACCTATCAGACCGCCTCTTTCGCCGGACCGTTTGCGTCGGCGGATCGTCGCGGGTGTAGCTCAGTCGGTTAGAGCGCCGGCCTGTCACGCCGGAGGTCGCGGGTTCGAGCCCCGTCACTCGCGCCACTCAGCTTCGGGCCAAGATGGTCAGCTTGCGAGCGCGAACTCCGGCGCAGGCCGGGCGAACGCGGCCTCTCCGCTGACTTCGGCGTAGAGGCACGCCAGGCGACGGAAGACCGCATCCCAGCCGTGCCGCTCGCAGGCGCGCACCCGCGCCGCGCGCCGCAACGGGGAGAGGTCGCGCTCGAACAGCGCCTCCACGGCCTGCGCGAAATCGTCCGGCGTCGATCGGACAGCCAGCTCGCCCACCGAGCTGTCGACGCTCTCGCCCACCCCGCCCGCGGCGACGCCGACGACGGGGAGGCCGCAGGCCATCGCCTCGAGCACGATGAGGCCGAACGGCTCGCTGTCGTTGGCGTGCACGAACGCATCGCAGCTGGCGAGCAGCGCGGCCAAGCGGCCGGGCTCGGTCTCGTAAGGCAGCTCGATGACATGTCCCGGCGCCGGCGTCGTCGCCCGCGCGCCGACCAGCAGCAGCACGTAAGGCTCGCCGAGCCGTTCGACCGCGTCGACCAGCACATCGACCCGCTTCTCACGCGCAGGGCGGCCCGCGAACACCAGCAGCCGGTGACGGGCCGTCAGGCCCAGCCGCCGGCGCAGGCCCGCGGGATCGGCGCCGTCGGGCCGGAAGGCGTCGGTGTCGACGCCGAGCGGCAGCGCGATCGGGTCCTCCACCCCGGCGTCGGCCAGACGCTCGGCTATGAACCGGCTGGGGGCCACGGCGCAGTCGAAGCGCCGATAGATCTCGCCCCAGCGCCGGCGGATCGGCCTTTCCGCCCACTCGCCGAAGTGAAGAGCCGCCAAGGCCCCGACGTCGGTGTGGCAGAAGCCGATCACCGGCACGCCGAGAGCCTCGCCCGCCTTCTGCGCCGCCAGGCCTGGCGTGTAGGGATCGCCGGCCTCGATCAGCGTCGGCCGCTGACGCATCAGGCGCTTCATCCAGGCGTTGCGGCCGAGCGGAACCCGGTAACCGTCGCCGAACGGCAGCGGCGCGGCGTAGATCGAAAGCCGTCCGTTCCCGTCGTAGGCATGACGCGGACCCGGCACGACCAAGGTGTGGCGGATGTGGGGTCTCGCCTTGGCGAACCAGGCGCGCTTGGCGGTGAGGTAGCGCTTCACGCCGCCGCTCTTGGGCGCATAGAGCATGGTCGTGTCGACCAGGCGCGGCGCGGTGTCGAACACGGTCCGCGCAAAGCTCTCGGCGCGCGAGGAAGCCCAGTCCACAACGCCCCTGGCTCGCACAGGCAGCACCTCCGCCCTTGACGCCTCGACCATACTGGCCCGGAGCCGAAAACCCATTCAACCCCGTTTTGCTCCCTTTCGATGGCAAGCGGTCCAAGTCAAGGCCCCGCTCGTTCGCGTTGCGTCCGCCTCGTCGTCCGCGTACCCACCGGGCATGTCGCGATTTCTCTTCGCCACCTGGGAGGGCGGCGGCCACGTCCAGCCAATGTTGTTGGCCGCCAAGGGCTTGGCCGACCGCGGCCACGAGGTCCTGATCCTTAGCGACGCCTGCAACGCGCCCGACGCGGCCGCGCACGGCGCGCCGTTCCGCCAATGGCGACTAGCGCCCTCGCGCCCGGACCGTGACCCGGAAACTGATCCGATCAAGGACTGGCTGACGCGCACGCCGATCGAGACCATCGCGGCGCTCTGCGACGGCATCATGAGCGGCCCCGCGGCGCGCTACGCCGTCGACACGACGCAAGCGATCGATGACTTCGAGCCGGATGTGGTCGTCAGCCAGGAGATGCTGCTGGGCGTCATGCTCGCGGCCGAGGCGCGGCGCGTTCCGCTGGCGCTCTTCGCCGCCAACGTCTGGCCGCTGCCGACCCTGCCGAAGGCCGCGCCGTTCGGGGGCGGCCTGCCCGCCCCGGTCACCGACTTCGACTTCACCTTCTACGCCGGCGTCACCAAGGCGACGCGCGCGGCTTACCAGCATGGCCTGCCGGCGCTGAACGCCGCGCGGGCCGACTTCCGCCTCGCGCCGTTCGCGGACCTGTTCGACCAGCTCGACGTCGCCGGCCGGGTGTTGCTGGCGACGAGCCGCGCGTTCGACTTCGCGACCGAGATGCCTGCGTCGTTCCGGTATGTCGGCCCCTACCTCGACGATCCCTCGTGGGTGGGACGCCCGAAAGTCGCGATCAAAGGCGAGCCGAGCTGGCCGCTCGTGCTGGTGTCGTTTTCGACGATGTACCAGGGCCAGGAAGCGGTGCTGCGGCGCGCGATCGAGGCGCTGAGCGCCATGCCGGTCCGCGGCGTCGTCACATTGGGGCCGGTTCTGGCGCCGGAGGACTTCCCGGCCCCGCCTAACGTCACGGTGACGCCCAGCTTTCGCCACAGCGATGTCTTTCCCGAGACGCGGGCGATGATCACCCATGCCGGCCACGCCTCGGCCCTGCGGCCGCTGATCGCAGGCGTGCCGCTGGTCTGCATCCCGCTCGGCCGCGACCAGGCGGACAACGCCGTGCGCGTCACGGAACGCGGCGCGGGCCTGCGCCTGCTGCCCGATGCTTCGGCCGAAGACATCGGCGCGGCCGTCCAGACGCTGCTGGCCGAGCCTCGCTACGCCTCGGCCGCACGCTCGCTCGGGGCGCGGATCGCCGCCGACGCGACCGCGCGCTGCGCCGAGCAGACCCTGATCGATTTCGCCAGGAGCGGAGAACACCATGATCAAGCTGACGTTCTGCCTCGTGCGCCTGCCTCACCTGACGCGTGAGGCGTTCCAGACCTATTGGTTCGAGACCCACGCGCCGCTGGTCGCCAGCGTGAAGGACGCCCTGCGCATCCGCCGCTACGTCCAGATGCACAGCCTTCCGGCCGAGGTGTCGGAGAACCTCCGGACCGCGCGCCAGGGTCCGGAAGGCTACGACGGCGTCGCTCAGCTCTGGTGGGACAGCTTCGAGGACATGGCGCGCGCCGACCCGGCGGCGGCGGCCGACGCTGGCCGCCTGCTGCTCGAAGACGAGCGCAAGTTCATCGACCTGCCAAAGTCGCCGCTCTGGTGGGGCGAGGAAAAGGTGATCTTCGGGAGCTGACGCGCCCTACCCTGCGCCCAGCGCAAGGGCGATACGGTAGGTGACGAAGGCCGCGACGTAGGCCAGCGCGATCATGTAGCCGAACATGATCGCCGGCCACTTCCAGGAATTGGTCTCGCGGCGCACGACCCCCAGCGTCGAGGCGCATTGCGGGGCGAATACGTACCAGGCCAGGAAGGCGAGCGCGGAGGCGAGCGACCAGTGGTGCGCCAGCGTCACGCCGAGGACGCCGCTGCTGTCGTCGCCTCCGCCGACCGCGTAGACGGTGCCGAGCGCGCCGACCGCCACCTCGCGCGCCGCGAGGCCCGGGATCAGGGCGACGCTCATCTGCCAGGAGAAGCCGATCGGAGCCAGCAGCGGCTGCAGCGCGTGGCCGATCATGCCGGCGAAACTGTAGTCGATCGCCGGACCCTTCGCGCCGGCGGGCGGCAGCGGCATCTTCGACAGGGCCCAGATCACCACCATCATCGAGGCGATGATCGTGCCTGCGCGCTTCAGGAAGATCTCGCCCCGCTGCCACACGAGGCGCGCGACGTTGAGCGGATCGGGCAGCTTGTAGGCCGGCAGCTCCATCAGGAACGGCTCGGACGCTCCGCGCCAGAACACCCTGCGGATCACGAACGAGACCGAGAGCGCCGCGGCGATCCCGGCGCCGTAGAGACCAAACATCACCAGCCCCTGCTCGCTCATCCAGCCGAGAAGCCGGTGATTGGGCACGAAGGCGGAGATGATCAGCGTGTAAACGGGGATGCGCGCCGAGCAGGTCATCAGCGGCGCCACCAGGATCGTCGTCAACCGGTCGCGGCGCTGGTCGATCACCCGTGTCGACATGATCCCGGGGATCGCGCAGGCGAACGACGACAGCAGCGGGATGAAAGCGCGGCCGTGCAAGCCGGCGCCGCCCATCACCTTGTCCATCAGGAACGCCGCGCGGGCCATGTAGCCCACGTCTTCGAGGAAGATGATGAAGAGGAAGAGCACCAGGATCTGCGGCAGGAAGACGACCACGCTGCCGACGCCCGAGATCAGTCCGTCGCAGAGGAAGCTCCGCAGCAGACCGTCCGGCAGGACGCCGCCGATCGCCGCCGACAGCCAGTTGAAGCCGCCGGTGATGAGGTCGTTCAGCGGGTTCGCGGCCAGGAACACCGCCTGGAACATGCAGAACAAGAGGCCCAGCAGGATCGCAAAGCCGCCGACCGGATGCAGCAGCACGCTGTCGATCCGGCCCGTCCAGGTATCGGGCCGCTTCGGCGGCTTCACGTAGGCCTTGATCAGGCGTTCGGCCTCGCGGTGCAGGGCCCTGAGCTCGCTGCTCGAGGGCTCTCGCCAGGTGGCCGGCTGAGCCGGCCGCGAAGCCGCCTCCTCGATCGCGCCGATCAGCACGTCGATGCCGCGTCGGCGCGTCGCCACGGTCGCCACGATCGGGCATCCGAGGGCGCGCGAAAGTCCCTCGACGTCGATCTCGAGGCCCTGGCGCGCGGCGATGTCGATCATGTTGAGCGCCAGGACCAACGGCCGGCCGGCAGTCTGGAGCTCGAGCGCAAGCCGCAGAGCGACGCGCAGCGACGTCGCGTCCGCCACGCAGACGACCACGTCGGGCGCCGACTCGCCGGCGAGCTGGCCCAGCACCGCGTCGCGGGTGATCGCCTCGTCCGGACTGCGGGCGCGCAGAGAGTAAGTGCCCGGCAGATCGAGGATCGCCAGCGTGCGGCCGCCCGCCGTCGCCGCCTGACCCTCTTTGCGCTCGACCGTGACGCCGGCGTAGTTGGCGACCTTCTGCCGAGAGCCCGTCAGCGCGTTGAAGAGCGCGGTCTTGCCGCAATTGGGAACGCCGGCGAGGGCGACTCGCAGCGGCGCCTGCTTGGCCGCCGACACATGCGCCTTGCCCGGCGCGACGCTGGCTTCGGTCATTTCGCGGGCTCGAGCGCCCGAACCAGCACTGCGCCGGCCTCGCGCCGCCGAAGCGCGACCGTCCGGTCTGCGAGCTTCACCGCGATTGGATCGCGGCCGATCAGTCCTTCGTGGACGAGCTGCACCGGCGCGCCTTCGACGAAACCCATCTCGACCAGCCGCCGCTCGATCTCCGCCTCGTCGAGCCCGCCGGCCTGCGCGGCCGGCCGCACGGCCACGATCACCCCGGAGAACCCCTTTCGGGCCGCCGAGAGCGACGACGGCGGCGAGTCGTCATGCACGCCTGGCGCGTTGGGCAGATCGAACTCACTGAAACGTCGCATGGCCGCCTTCTAGTCGCGAACGATTATCAATATCAGAACTCGCCGGCGTGTTTCAATGGGACGGGATGTCGCCGCCCCTCGCGTTGATCTGGATCATGGAGGCCGGGCGCTACCAGAGTCCCGGAATCAGCCGCCAGCGGACGCGACCGCGGTAGTCGGCGTAGCCATCGAGGTTCGCAATCAGAAACCGCTCCTCGGCGTCAGCTGCTGACGATCGCGAGCGTCGAGAGCGGGTGATAGGCGAGGCTGCAGACCTGGCCGCTCTGCTGCGAGAACTCGACCGCGTTGCTGTTGCGCTCGTCGCGCCACCAGGTGGTCTTGCCACCAGTGTCGGCCTCGAGAGTCGGCGCGCCAAGCTTGTCACGCAGGAAGGCCTTCAGCGCGCCGCACTGCTTGGGCGGGAAGGCCGGCGTCAGCTTCACCTCCGCGAGGTGGGTGGCGTCGTCGAAGGCCAACTGCACCTGGAACTTGAACCCGCCCAGCATGTAGTCGCCGTCGACGGTGTCCGACACGTCGTCGTCGCCCGCATGGGTCTTGCCGTCAGACGCCGCCTCGACCTCGGCGCGCGTCATGCCCCAGTGTGCGAAGGACCAGCCGCCAGCTGCGATCCCGGTGTTGTCGACAGGCTGAGCCAGAGCGGGCGACGCGAGCAAGGCGGCGGCGAGCGCCAGTCGTAAGATCATCCGGTCGTCTCGGGTCCTCTGTTTCGGTCGTGTGACGCTAGCGGGCCATGGTGGCGGGCTCAAGGCCGTGGCCGGAAGCGCTTCGACGCAGGGAAGCCCTTCGGAACCAGCTTGCCCGCGCCCGCGCGGCGCCCGATCCAGCCGCGCCAGTCGGCCCAGGCGCGGGCGCGGCCGGCCGCGTCGGTCCAGGCCGCGCCCTCGGCTCCGGCGAACACGAGGCCGTCGCGCAGACCGCCCTCGCGGTAGCTCTGCAGCTTCACGCCCTTGCCGCGCGGCATCTCCGGCAGCTCGGCGAGCGGGAAGATCAGCGCCTTGCCGTTGTCGCCCGCCACGGCGAGATGATCGCCTTCGGCTGGAAGGCAGAAGCACGCGCCTGCCTCATCGACCGTAAGGACCTGCTTGCCCGCGCGGCGCATCGCCACCGCCTCGTCCTCCGGCATCACGAAGCCGTAGCCGGCCCGCGACGCCAGCACGCGCTTGCCTCCAGGACGATGGGCGAACAGCGCCAGGATGTGCACCCGGTCGTCGAGGTCGAGCAACAGACGCAGCGGCTCGCCCTGCCCCCTGGCCGAGGGCAGCTTGTCGCCGGCCAGGGTGAAGAAGCGTCCGTCGGAGGCGAACAACAGCAGCTTGTCGGTAGTCTCCGCCGGCACGAGGAACGCCAGACTGTCGCCTTCCTTGAACTTCAGCTCCGACGGATCGTCGATCCGGCCGCGCGCGGCGCGAATCCAGCCCTTCTCTGAAAGGATCACGGTGATCGGCTCGCGCGCGACCAGCGCCTCGACGCTCGCGGAGGCGTCGATCGTCGGCGCCTCGCCGAAGCTGGAGCGCCGCTTGCCGACGTGTGTCTGCGGGCCGAGCGCCTCGAGCGCATGCCGCAGCCCCTCGCCGACGAGCTTCCACTGCATCTTCTCGGAGGCCAGCATGCTCTGGATGCCGTCGCGCTCCTCGGCGAGGTCGGCGTGCTCACGCCGAAGCTCCATCTCCTCGAGCTTGGCGAGCTGGCGCAGCCGGGTGTTGAGGATCGCATCGGCCTGGACGTCGTCGATCTCGAACGTCGACATCAGCTTGGCCTTGGGCTCGTCCTCGTAGCGGACGATCCGGATCACCTCGTCGAGATTCAGGAAGACGATCAGCAGGCCGGCGAGGATGTGCAAGCGCTGCTCGATCTTGCTGAGCCGGAACCGCGCACGGCGCACCAGCACCTCGCGGCGGTGGTCGAGGAACGCCTGCAGCGCTTCCTTCAGGCCCATGACCCGCGGCGCGTTCCGCGCGTCGAGCACGTTCATGTTGACCGAGAAGCGCGCCTCGAGATCGGAGAGCTTGAAAAGGCTCTCCATCAGAAGCTCCGGCTCGACCGTGCGCGCCCGGGGTTCGAGCACCAGGCGGATGTCCTCGGCCGACTCGTCGATGACGTCGCCCAAGAGCGGCGCGCGCTTGGCCTCGATCAGGCCGGCGATCTGGGCGACGAGGTCGGCCTTCTTCACCTGGTAGGGGATCTCGGTGACGACGATCCGCCAGGTCCCCCGCCCAGTGTCTTCCTTGGTCCAGCGGGCGCGGTGGCGCACCCCGCCACGGCCAGTCTCGTAAGCTTCCAGCAGCGACTCGCGGGGCTCGACGATGACGCCGCCGGTGGGGAAGTCCGGGCCCTGGACCTTGTCCATCAGGTCGGCGGTGGTTGCGCCAGGGCGATCCAGCAGCAGCAGGCAGGCGTCGATCAGCTCGGCGGCGTTGTGTGGCGGGATCGAGGTGGCCATGCCGACGGCGATGCCGGTCGCGCCGTTGGCCAGCAGATTGGGGAAGCCGGCCGGCAGGACGACCGGCTCTTCCTCCTCGCCGTCGTAGGTGGCGCGGAAGTCGACCGCATCCTCGTCGATGCCGTCGAGCAGCAGCTGGGCGGCCTCGGTCAGGCGGCACTCGGTGTAGCGCATGGCCGCGGCGTTATCGCCGTCGATGTTGCCGAAGTTGCCCTGCCCGTCGATCAGCGGGTAGCGCTGGGCGAAGTCCTGTGCGAGGCGCACCAGCGCGTCGTAGACCGCGACGTCGCCGTGCGGGTGGTACTTGCCGATCACGTCGCCGACGACCCGGGCCGACTTCTTCGCCGTGGTCTCGGGGTCGAGCCGCAACAGACGCATGGCGTAGAGCAGGCGCCGGTGCACCGGCTTCAGGCCGTCGCGCACGTCCGGCAGAGCCCGCTGGGTGATTGTCGAGAGCGCGTAGGCCAGGTAGCGGCGCGACAGCGCCTCGGTCAGCGGCTCGTCGAGGATGCGCCCGGCGCTGTCGTCGGGAGGGTCGGGCGGAAGCGCGGCGTCGTCCATGCGCCCGCAATCGCCTGACTCCGGGGTCGGTGTCTAGGACGCGGCCTCAGGCGGCTGCGCGGGTCGACTTCGCCGCCGGCGTGGCGTGAGCCGTGATCTCGGCGACGGCTTCGTCAGAGCGCCACCATGGCAGCCAGGCCCAGAACTGCTCGTGCCCGTAGTAGATCGCGATCTTGGTGAAGGTCTCAACGCCCAGGATGATGCCCGCATACTTTAGCTGGCCAGTGACGACCCAGCTGATCAGGAACGTGTCGAGGCTGCCGACGACGCGCCAGCTGACCGCCTTCACGATCGAGCGGCTGTGGGCTTCGGGAACGCGAATGAACATCGTCCGATCCTCCGACCGTCGTGCCGATCATCACACTCTCATGAGATAGGCGTTGCGGCCAGGACTTCTATTCCTAGAAATTCTATAGGCTTTTGAAGTTCTACAACCGACCGGCCTCCGCGAGCCGGTCATGCAGCCAGTGCCGCGCCGGGGGCAGCGGCCGATTCAGAGGTGAGAAGACGAATCTCTCGAGGAAGTGACCGGTGATCACAAGGCCGGCGCCGATGTCGCCAGGACCGAGGCCGCCCTGCGCCGAAAGCAGAAACGGCGGCAGCGGGAACAGCCGGTCCTTGTAGTCGGACCCCGCGGACGCGCTCACCGCCCGGCCGGTGCGCGGGCTGACGTAAGCGAGATCGTCCGCGGCGCCCGTGACCGCACACTTCGCCAGGTCGAGGCCGAAGCCAAGGTCGGCCAGGAGCCCCGCTTCGAAGCGCACGTAGACGGCCGGCCAGATCTCCGGCGCGGCAAAGGCGGCGATCAGCGCCTCCAACCCCCGGAACGCGCCTGGGTGCGGCTCGCGCTCGGGCAGCGCGCCGGCGGTCACCGCGGCCGCCGACGAGAGCCCCGCCAGCGCCAGGCGGTCGTCGAACAGGGCGGCCGGCCCCTCCCCCGCCGGTTCGAGCATCGCCGAGCCGAGCTGATCGGCGGTGCGCGCTCGGTACCGAGCCGTCACCCGCGCGCCGGCCTGCAGGTGCGGCCGGGCTCGGCGCGAAGCCGCACCGGCGACGTGGGCGGCGTACTTGCCGTGCCGTGCGGTCACGAACTCTACGATCGCCCCGGTCTCGCCGTGCGGCCGGGCGGACAGCACGAAGGCCTCGTCCTCGAACTCCATGCGTTGAGCGTACTACGGCGCGACGGCGCGGCGCGAGGCGGGCATGGCGGCCGGTCAGACGTCGAAGTCGAGGCCGAGATCGGCGTAGGTCGACCGCTCCTCGGCCCAGGTCTCCCTCACCTTCACGGTCAGGAACAGGTGGACCGGCCGCCCCAGGATCTCGGCCAGCTCCTTGCGCGCCGCCTCGCCGATCCACTTCAGCGTCCGGCCGCCCTTGCCGATCAGGATCGCCCGCTGGCCCTCGCGCTCGACGTAGATCGACTGCTCGATCCGCGCCGAGCCGTCCTTGCGCTCTTCGAACGCGGTCGTCTCGACGCTCGCCGAATAGGGCAGTTCCTCATGGACCCGCAGATAGACCTTCTCGCGCGTGATCTCGGCGGCGAGCAGGCGCGTCGGCAGGTCCGCCGCCTGGTCCTCGGGGTATAGCCACGGCCCCTCGGGCATCAGCTCGGCCAGGCGACGTTTGAGGTCGTCCACCCCCGAGCCGTCCAGCGCCGAGATCATGAAGACCTCCGTGTACGCACCGCTTTCGAACAGCCGGTTGGTCAGGCCGAGCAGCGCATCTCGGCGTACTCGGTCGATCTTGTTCAGCGCCAGGATGGCTTGGCGACCGGCTCGCTTGAGCCCTTCGACCACAGTTCGGACGTCCTCCGCCGCAAGCTTGTCGGCGGCTTTGGGCTTCGGCTCCGCCGCAGCCAGCTCGGCTTCCGCGTCGACGAGATGCACGATGGCGTCGGCGTCCTGGGCGCCCGACCAGGCCGCGCGGACCATCGCCCGATCGAGCCGACGGCGCGGGCGGAAGATGCCAGGCGTGTCGACGAGCACGATCTGGCTCTCGCCCTCGATCGCCACGCCGCGCACCGGAAACCGGGTGGTCTGCGCCTTCTGGGTGACGATCGTCACCTTAGAGCCGACCAGCCGGTTGACCAGCGTCGACTTGCCCGCGTTAGGCGCGCCGATGACGGCGGCGAAGCCGGCCCTGGTCATCCGAGCGGCTCCTCGCGCTGCAGCAGGGCCAGCGCCGCAGCCTTCTCCGCCGCCTGGCGCGACCCCGCGCTCGCCCGCACCGCCGCGGCACCGGCCAGCGCCACCTCCACCGTGAACACCGGCGCATGGTCAGGCCCGGCGCGCGAAATCAGCTGGTAGGAAGGCGCCCCGCGCCCGGCCGCGGCGGCCCACTCCTGGAGGCGCGACTTCGGGTTCGCGACGCGCTCGTCGTGAGGGCTCTCCAACAGGCCGGACCAGAGCGCCAGCACCCGCTCGCGGGCCGCCTCGAGGCCGGCGTCGAGATAGAGCGCGCCGATCAGGGCCTCGCAGGCGTCGGCCAGGAAGCGCATCTGTTCGCGCGCGCCGCGTCGGGTCTCGCCGCCCGGCAGCCGCAACGCCGGCCCCACGCCGAGCGCCCGCCCGACCTGCGCGCAGGCCTCGCGAGCCACCAGCACGTGCAGCCGCTTCGACAGCGGCCCGGCGTCGGCGGCCGGCTCGCGCGCGAGCAGCGCCTCGGCCATCACCAGCGCCAGCACCCGGTCGCCGAGGAACTCGAGCCGCTCGTTGTCGGGCGCGCCCTTGCCGACGCTGGCGTGCGTCAGCGCCCGCTCGAGCAGCGCGCGATCCTTGAAGCAGTGGCCGAGACGCGTCTCCAGGGCGGCGATCGCGGCGGCGCGCTTATCCATGCGCGCTTGACCGTAACCGCCGAGGCTTCAATGCAGCACCTTGAAGAAGCGGCTTGGGCGGGCTTCGGTGAACCAGGTCCAGGGCTTGAAGATGCTGGCGCCGCCCGGATGCTGCTCGTCAGCTCCGGTGTTCCACGAAAGAAGCACGAGAGCCGCGCGTCCCACCAGGTTCTCCTCGGGCACGAAGCCGACGCCTTCCTGGTCGCCGACCTTGGCGTCGAGCGCACTGTTCCAGGTGCAGCCGCCCAGCTTCGGATCGTCGGGCGAGAGGCCGGAGTCAAAGCGGCTGTCGAGCGAGTTGTCGCGATTGTCGCCCATCATGAAGTAGCAGTGCGGCGGCACGACGTAGACGCCCGTGTCCCCGGCGTTCTCGTAGCGGGGCGAGAGCTGGATCTTGTAGCTGCGGCCTTCCGGGTTGGTCTCCTGCAGCAGCTTCACCTGCTGCCAGCCGTCCGGCAGGTCGCCCATGCTCATGCCGAGCGGCTTCTCCGCCACCGGCTTGTCGTTGATGTAGAGCTGGCCGTTCTTCAGCTGGATGCGGTCGCCCGGCAGACCGACGAGCCGCTTGATGAAGTCGATGTGACCGCTGGAGGGCAGCTTGAAGACAATGATGTCGCCGCGCTTGGGCGGAGTGAAGAAGATGCGCCCGCTGAACAGCGGCGGGCTGAACGGGATCGAGTGGTGGCTCCAGCCGTAGGACCACTTGGTGACGATGATGTAGTCGCCGCGGTAGAGGTTCGGCTCGTCCGACGCCGAAGGGATCGTGTAGGGCTGGAACAGGATCACCCTGAGCACGAGTGCGATCAGCAGCGCGTAGACGACCGTCTTGACGATCTCGACCATCTCGCCGACGAGGCCGGTCGTCTTCTTCTCGGGGTTTGCCTGCGCCTTGGCGGGCTTGGCGGCGGGGGCGGCGTTGGTCATGCTCTCTCGGATCGCTGGCGGTCGCCGTTGCTAGACGCTGGATACACACGTCGCAAGCGGCAGGCCCGTTAACTCGCGCTCATGCGGCGACGAGGCGCGCCGCCTCGGCGTCGAGCGCTTCGATCACCACGAACGCCTGAGCGTAAGGATGGTCGTCGGTCAGGCTTAGATGGATTCTGGGGGTCATGCCCGGGGGGGTGATGGCCGCGAGGCGCCTGGCCGCGCCGCCGGTCAGCGCCAGCGTCGGCTGACCGGAACGCAGGTTGACCACGCCCATGTCGCGCCAGAACACGCCGGCCCGCAGCCCGGTGCCCAGCGCCTTGGCGCAGGCCTCCTTCGCCGCGAAGCGCTTCGCGTAGCTCGCCGCCCGGTCGGCCTTGCGCTCGGAGCGGCGCTGTTCGACCTCGGTGAAGATGCGCTGGGTGAACCGCGCGCCGAACCGCTCGAGCGTCGCCTCGATGCGGCGGATGTCCGCAAGGTCGGACCCCAGGCCTATGATCAAGCGGCGGCCTCGTCGCGGGCCGAGTCCATCAGCGCGCGCATCCGGCGGATCGCCGGTTCGAGGCCGGTGAAGATCGCCTCTCCGATCAGGAAGTGGCCGATGTTGAGCTCGGCGATCTCGGGGATCGCCGCGATCGCGCCCACCGTCTCGTAGTCGATGCCGTGTCCGGCGTGGACCTCGAGACCGAGCGCTGCGGCCTGGCGCGCGCCTTCCTGCAGCGACGCCAGCAGCGCGGTCGCCTCCGACCGGCGCTCGCGCACCGCCAGGCAGTAGGCGCCGGTGTGCAGCTCGACCACCTGGGCGCCGACCTCGGCGGCGGCGGCGATCTGCCTCGAGTCCGCCTCGATGAAGAGCGACACCCTGACGCCGGCGGCCTTCAGAGCGGCGACGCACGGTGCGATCCGATTGTGCTGGCCGACCACGTCGAGCCCGCCTTCGGTCGTGACCTCCTCGCGCCGCTCCGGCACGAGGCAGGCCGCATGCGGGCGGTGCGCCAGGGCGATCTGCTCCATCTCCTCGGTGACCGCCATCTCGAAATTGAGCGGCTTGCCACGGCGCCGGGTCAGCACCGCGAGCGCCTCGATGTCGGCGTCGGAGATGTGGCGGCGATCCTCGCGCAGGTGGGCGGTGATCCCGTCCGCGCCCGCCGCCATGGCGATCTCGGCCGCGCGGGCCGGGTCGGGATAGCCTTCGCCGCGCGCATTCCGGATCGTCGCTACGTGGTCAATGTTGACGCCGAGGCGCAGACGCTGCGGCCAGCGGGATGTCGGGGTCGGACTCATGGCCCCAATCTAGCGATCGTGAAGCGCCGATGCGAGGGTGGCGCCGCCTACTCCGGCGCGTGGGCCAGGCGGCGAAACTCGCTCGGCTGCACGCCGTAGGCGGTGCGGAACCAGCGCGAGAAGGTCGAGAGGCTCGAAAAGCCGACCAGCGCGGTCACTTCGCTCAGCGGCTGATCGCCGTGGCTGAGCTGCCAGGTGGCCACCTCGCGGCGCACGTTCTCGAGCAGCTGCGTGAACGACTTGCCCTCGGCGGCGAGACGCCGGTGGACGGTGCGGCGATCGACGCCAAGATGCTGCGCCACGCGGTCCACGCTGCAATCGCCCTCTGGCAGCAGGCGCAGGATCAGCGCGCCGACCGCGTCGGCGGTGCTGGCGCTCATCGGCGCTCCACTCGCCTCGATGAAGCGCGCGATCTCGCGGGCCATTCGCGGGTCGCCGTGTCCAAGCGGCGTCGCCAGATCCCTCTGCGTCAGCACGAAGCCGTTGTAGCGCGCGTCGAACTCCACGCCGCCGAGCATCGTCCGATAGGGCGTGAGGTTCGCCGGCGCCGGATGGGCGAGGGCCACGTGCGCCGGCGCCCAATCCTCGCCCAGCAGGTCGCGGAACGTCCGCACGTACATCGCGACGGTCAGTTCAACCATCTGGCGGCTGGTCCGCGTGCGCGCGCTGATCAGCTGTGGCAGCACCAGCAGGCCGCCGGCGATGGGCTCCGTCCGCAAATGGAGATTATCGTTCTGGTAGCGAAGATAGCGTTTCAGGACGTCTACCGCGCCGCGCACGTCCGCCTGCTCGCGCATGAGCAAACCGAGCGGACCCTGCATCGAAAGCTTGAAGAAGCCGCCGACGAGCAGTCCGAATTCTTCACTGCCGGCAGACTTCGCGCAATCGGCCATCAGCGCCTGAACGCGATCGGCGGGAATCTGGTAATCGGCGTGGTCGAGCGCGGCCACGGGCAAACCCGACCTCCGGAGCATGTGATACGGATCGAGGCCCAGAGATTTCGCGGCCTCGGCAAAGGCCAAAAGCAGCGCGCTCTTGACGAAACGAGGTCTCGAATCCTCGCCGCGGCTGTCACCTAATGCAAAATTGGCGTCTCGATTAGACAACCGACACGGCCCTGACTGCGCCCGAGGCCGGCAGAAGAATGGTTAACGCCGACAGGCGGCCGACAAATAACCTCAACCGCGGCCCCCACGTTCCATCGATCTGGTAGCGGCGCCAATCGTGGCCAAATTATGCCTTGCTCGCCACATTTCAACCTATCCGTCGCTTGGTTGTGGGAAGCTACCTCCGATATGGTTAACTCTGCTAGAGGATGAGTCATCCCTGCGCGCTTCCGTCGCAGGCGAGTACTCCACTATACTCATTCTATTCTGTATTAGTACAATCTTAACCCCGTCTGTTAAGCAGTGCGGCAGCTTGTTGCATCGTCCGACCGGCGTTCCGCCAATACGGTGACAATACACCGACCGGACCTAAGCCCCTTCCAGAGCGGAGGAAGCAACGGTCGGAAGCAGTCGTTTCATGCGGGGGTTGTGCAAGTGGAGTGGAATGAAGAGCGCATCGAGGCTCTGACCAAAATGTGGCGCGAGGGACTCTCCGCCAGTCAGGTCGCCCGCCAGCTCGGCGGCGTTTCGCGCAGCGCCGTCATCGGCAAGGTTCACCGTCTCGGCATCGCCGGACGCGACGCGCCCGCCCGTCCCCACAACGTCGGCGGCCGGCCGTCGACCCGGGTGCGCGCAAGCGCCGGCGGCGTCCGCCGAGCGCCCAGCCTAGCCCCCCGGGCGCCGCGCATCGTGGCCCCCGCCCAGCCGCGGGTCGTCTTCAATGTCCCGCCAACCGCCACGATCCAGACCCTCACCGAGCACGCGTGCCGGTGGCCAATCGGCGAGCCGGACCAGCCGGGCTTCGGCTTCTGCGGCCGGCTCCGAACCGGCCCGGGCGCCTACTGCGCCGGTCATGCGCCGATGGCGGTCCGCCGCCGCGACGCGCCGATGAAGTCGAACGAGATCGAGCGGATCGTGTCCCGCTTCGTCGAAGGCGCGCGCCACGATCCGATCGGCGGCGAGATCCAGCTGCGCGAAATCGCCTAGACCGGCCGGGCGTCAGTCGCCGCAGCGCGGGCCTGCCACCAGCGCGCTCCGCTCGGCGCCGCCCTCACCTCTTCTCAACGCCTCGCCGGTGAAGCCGCGTGAGTTCCAGGAGCACAGCGTTCGTCATGACCACCCTGATATTCGTCGAGAACGTGCTCGGCAGCGGCCAGGTCGTGAAGGTCACCGAGGACTTCGGCGACTATTCGGTCTCGCGCGAACTGCGCCCGGGCGAGAACGCCCGCCTGGTGGTCAGCCCTTTCAAGTCCGTTTCGGTCGAGGAGGCGCCGATGACCGCGCTGGCGACGCCGCGCGCCGCCAACGAGGCGCTTACGATCACCACCTTCCCGGCGCCGCGCATCCTGGAGAGTCGGTTCGGCTGAGATTCCTCCTCCCCGGCGGTCCCTCCCTGCCGCCGGTCCCACGTCTCCCGCCAGTCCCTCGGGAGACGACACTGCGGCAGGGGCGCCGGAGCGCCTCGCTTCCTTGAGTTCGCGTCAGGTTCTGTTCCTAGCCGCCTCGACGCCCCTGCCGCTTCTTTCCGGCCAGATGAGCCGCTGAGCCAGGCGACGCCTAGTCCCGCGCCCGCTCCACCGTCTCGACCGAGGGGCAGGCGCGCAGGGCTGCGGCGATGTGGGTCAGGTGCCGCGCGTCCTTGACCTCGATGTCGATGGTCGCGTCGAAGAACGACGAATGCCGGTGATGCATCGAGAGGCCGACGATGTTGCCGCCCGCCTCGCCGATGATCGCGCAGGCCTGGCCGAGCACGCCGGGCGCATCGAGGATCGTCGCCTTCAACGTCGCCTGCGAGATGGTGTCGCGCTCGGCTTCGGGCGTCCACTGCAGGTCGCGCCAGAGCTCCTCGCGGTCCTCGTACTTCGCGAGCTCGGGGCAGTCGATCGTGTGCACCATCACGCCTTTGCCGTGCGTGACGATGCCGACGATCCGATCGCCCGGCACCGGCTTGCAGCAGGGATCGAAATGCAGCGCCTGGCCCGGCGCGATCCCGCTGCCGCGGATATAGAACCGCGCCGACGGACCGTCCTCGATCCGCCGCCGGGCCGTGGCGGCGTCGCGCTCGGCCTGCTTCAGGCCCGGGAAGATGGCTTCCAGCACCTGCGCCGGCGTCACCCGGCCGCGGCCGATCGCGTCGTAGAGCTCGGCCTCGCTCGCAAGCGCGAAGCGCTCGAGGGCCGGGCGCATCGAGACACCCTCCTTGGCCTTGCCGGCGCGCTCGAGCATGCGCTCCAGCGAGGCGCGGCCGAGGCGGGCGAACTCCTCCTTCTCGGTCTGGCGGATGTGCCGGCGGATGGCCGAGCGCGCGCGGCCGGTCACGGCAAGCGAGCGCCAGTCGGCCGGCGCCTGGGTCTTCGGCCCGCGGATCACCTCGACGACGTCGCCGTTGGTGAGCTCGGCGCGCAGGGGCCGAAGCTCGCCGTTGATCTTCACGCCCACGCAGGTGTCGCCGACGTCGGTGTGGACCGCGTAGGCGAAGTCGAGCGGCATCGCCCCGCGCGGCAGGCTGACGAGCCGACCCTTGGGCGTGAAGACGAACACCTGGTCGAGGAACATCTCGAGCTTGGCATGCTCGATCAGCTCCTCGGAATCCCCACCGTGCTCGAGCACCTGCACCAGCTGGCGCAGGTTGGCGAGCGGGTCGCGTCCGCCAGCGGCCTCCGCCGCCTCGGGGTCGAAGCCGTAGTTCTGGTCCTTGTAGCGCCAGTGCGCGGCGACGCCCTCCTCCGCGACAAGGTCCATGGCCTCGGTGCGGATCTGCATCTCGATCCGCATGCCGCGAGGCCCTACGACCGTCGTGTGGATCGAACGGTAGTTGTTGCGCTTGGGCGTCGAGATGAAGTCCTTGAATCGCTCGGGCACGCACGGCCACGTACGATGGATGACGCCGAGCGCGCGGTAGCAGTCGGCCTCGGCCGCGACGATCACGCGGAACGCGAAGATGTCGGAGAGCTGGGAGAAGCCGATCGACTTGCGCTGCAGCTTGCGCCAGATCGAATAGGGGTGCTTCTCGCGGCCGTACACGCGCGCCGCGATGCCGGCCTCCTCGAGCTCGCGGGCGACCTCGCGGCTGACCATCGCCACCGCCTCGCCCTGTCCCGCCCGCAGCGTATCCAGGCGCCGCACGATCGCATCGCGGGCGACGGGGTTGAGCTGCGAGAAGGCCAGCTCCTCGAGCTCGATGCAGAGCCGGTGGCAGCCGATCGAACGGGCGAGCGGGGCGTAGATCTCCAGCGTCTCGCGGGCGATCCGCTCGCGCTTGGCCGCGTTCTTGATGAAGTGCAGCGTGCGCATGTTGTGCAGCCGATCAGCCAGCTTGACCAGCAGCACGCGGACATCCTTCGAGATCGCCAGGATGAACTTCCGGAGGTTCTCGGCCTGGCGCTTGTACTCGGCGGTGAGCGCCAGCCGCGACAGCTTGGTGACGCCCTCCACCAGCTCGGCGATCTCCTCGCCGAACACCCGCGCGATCTCCTCGCGGGTCACGACGGTGTCTTCGATCACATCGTGAAGCAGCGCCGTCACGATCGTGGCGGTGTCCATCCGGTAGTCGGTGAGGATCCCGGCCACCTCGATCGGGTGGGCGAAGTAGGGGTCGCCCGAGGCGCGGGTCTGCGAGCCGTGCATGCGCACGGCGTAGACGTAGGCGCGGTTGAGCAGCGCCTCGTCGGCGGTCGGATCATAGGCCTTGACGCGCTCGATCAGCTCGTACTGGCGCAGGAACTTTCGCGGTCCTGGCGGGACGGGCGCGGACCTGGCGGTCGTGGCGCGCTTGGGGCCGTCCGTCAGCGGGACGGCCGCCTCGAGGGTCGTCTGGGCTAGTAGCGGTTCTGCGCCTTCCGGGCTCAGTACCGCTCCTCCTGTCCGCCATCGCGGTCGCTCTGCAGGGCGCGAACGAGCTCCTGCTCGCTCATCTGCATGTGGCTCGGATCGGCCAGCAGGGCGAGGGTCTCGGCCTCTTCCTCGGCCTCGGAGTGCTCGTCGACCCGCTGCAGGGTGCCGATAAGCGTCTCCTTCAGCTCCTCGGCGTCGACCACGTCGTCGGCCACCTCGCGCAGCGCCACGACCGGGTTCTTGTCGTTGTCACGGTCGACCAGGATCTGACCGCCGGCCGAGATGGCCCGCGCCCGATGCGCCGCCAGCAGCACGAGGCCGAACCGGTTGGGAACCTTGTCAATGCAGTCTTCGACCGTGACGCGCGCCATGAACTCTCTCTTCGTGGTGGAACCGCGTAATGTAGAGACGGGACCCGGTTTGTGCAACGTCGCCAGGATGCGCCAGCGTCGCAGTCATTCGCGCGGGAAGAGGTTGAAATAGGGTTCAGCCTCCTCGAGCACGCGGGCGAACGAGGGACGATCCATCAGTCGGTCCAGGTAGGCGCGCAGGGCGCCCGCGCTGAGCGGCTGCACCTTGTCGGCGTAGTAGAGCGCCGGCGCGGCGGCGCAGTCGGCGAGACTGAAGTCGTCGCCGCAGATCCAGGTTCGGCCTGCGGCCTGCGCCTCGGCGACGCCGTAGGCTATCGCGAGCCGTCCCCGCGCCTCGGCGACGCCAAAGGAGTCCTTCGCCTCCGAGGGCCGCAGGCGGTCGCCGACGATCTTCTGCATGTGCTCGTGGATGTGCAGGTCGAAGAACCGATCCCAGAGCCGCGCGCGCCAGGCGAGCTCCGGGTCGGCGGGGATCAGCCACCCGGCGCCTGGTCGATGACGATCAAGGTACTCGATCGCCACGCTTGACTCCGGGACCGTCTCGCTGCGCTCGGCGTCGAGCAACACCGGGAACTTGCCGATCGGCCAGACCTCGAGAAACGCTGGCCGCGTCTCCGCATCGACGATCACGCGCTGGAAGTCGGCGCCTGTCTCGTAGAGCGCAATCAGCGCCTTCCAGGAATAGGAGGAGAGCGGGTGATAGTAGAGCGTCAGCGTCATCGCGCGCGCCCGGCGACGTAGTCGGCGAGACGCCCCGTGGTCTCGATCAGCCCCTGCTCGGCTCCGTATTCGCGGGCGATGCGGTCGCGCTCGGCGATGCTGTCGAAGACCAGACTCCATTCGAGCCGGGTCTGCCTGCCCAAGGCCTCGAGGGTGACGCGCATTTCGTGGCGGGCGTCCTCCACGTCGTCGCCGCCGTCGTGGCGCGCCACGATGCGGGCCGGCGGCTCGATCACGTCGAAGACGATGCGGTTCTGGTAGTCGCGGCCGTCAGGCCCGTGCATCACGAAGCGCCACACCCCGCCCGCGCGGAACTCGAAAGCGTAGGTCGTGACGGAGAATCCAGCCGGGCCCCACCATCGTCCGAGATGCTCGGCCGTCGTGAAGACCTCGAACACCAGCTCGCGCGGCGCATCCAGCCGGCGAACGAAAGCGATGGTGCGAGCCTCTTCCGGCTCGAGCGCTATTGCGGCGGGCATGAGATCAGTCCTTCTTCTGAAGTTCGCCCAGGTAGTCCTCGAGACGGTCCAGGCTGCCTTCCCAGAACCGCTGGAAGCCGGCGAGGTAGTCGGCCGCCTCCTTGAGCCGCTGCGGCTCAAGCCGGCACGGCCGCCGCTGGGCGTCGCGGCCGCGGCGGATCAGGCCGGCGCGTTCGAGCACGTTGAGGTGCTTGGTCACCGCCGGACCGGACATGGCGAAGGGGCGAGCGAGATCCCCGACCGTCGCCTCCCCAAGCGTGAGGCGGGCCAGGATCGCCCGGCGGGTCGGATCGGCCAGGGCGAACAGCGTCTCGGAGAGCGGATCGGTCATTCGCCATCAAACTATGCAGTTATCTAACTTGTCAGTTGGATATGATCGCGCCGGTCATCCGTCAACCCGTTGCAACCTCTGTCTCCGCCGTGACACCTTGACGTCGATGACCGACGCCGCGGCCCCTCCCCTCGCCCAGCGCCTCCTGCTGGTGACCGACGCGTGGTCGCCGCAGGTGAACGGCGTCGTCCGCACCCTCGAGCGACTGGTCGCCGAGCTGCGCGCCATGGGCTGCGAGGTGGAGGTGATCTCGCCCGCAGACGGCTACCGGACGGTTCCGCTGGTCACCTACAGCGAGATCCGGCTGGCGCTCGGAGCGCGCGAGGACATCGAGGCCCGGTTCACCCGCTTCGCGCCCGACGCCGTGCATCTGGCCACGGAGGGCCCGCTCGGCTGGGAGGCGCGGGCGGTGTGCCTGAAGCACGGCTTTCCGTTCTCGTCCTGCTACCACACGCAGTGGCCAGAGTACGTGACGGCGCGGTTCCCGTTCGTGCCGCTGGCGGCCGGCTACGGCTTCGTGCGCGCATTCCACAGCCGCAGCGGCCGGGTGATGGTCTCGCTGCCGTCCATGCGCGAGCGGCTGGAGCAGCGCGGCTTCGCCAACCTCGCCCACTGGCGGCGGGCGGTCGACACCGAGCTGTTCCATCCCAGCCGGCGCGGCGTCGAGGGCGGACTCTTCGCGGACCTGCCGCGTCCGATCTTCATCAACGTCGGCCGCGTGGCGGTCGAGAAGAACCTGGAGGCGTTCCTGTCGCTCGACCTTCCGGGGTCCAAGGTCATCGTCGGCGACGGGCCGGATCGCGCCGAACTGCAGGGTCGCCATCCGAACGTACTGTTCACCGGATACAAGACCGGCGGGGACCTGGCGCGCGCCTACGCCGACGCCGACGTGTTCGTCTTCCCGAGCCTGACGGAGACCTGGGGCGGCGTCATGGTCGAGGCGCTGGCGGCCGGGACGCCGGTCGCGGGCTTCGACGCGCCGGGACCGAAGGACCTCGACCCGCGCGTCGCAGCCGTGAGCGACGACCTGCGCGGCGCCTGCCTTCGGGCGCTCGAACTCAGCCGCGACGCTGCGCGCAGCTACGCCGAGCGGTTCTCGTGGCGGGCGTGCGCGGAGGATTTCCAACGCAACCTCGCGCCGCTGCCGCCGCCGCAGCGCCGCCGGCTGTTCGCGCGGCTGCGGCTGCTGCGACGCCGCCGGTGGCCGAAGGCGGCTTGATCGCTACTTTGGCGGCGGCGGCTCCGGGCGCGTCACCATCGCCCGCGCCAGGCCCGTGATCCGCCTAACCGTCACAAAGCCCGCCAGCGGCTGCAGCTGGCCGCCCTCGACCCTGTAGACGGCGAAGAGGCTGTCGCCGATCTCGCGCCAGCCGACCCCGCCGTAGCCGATGGCGGCGACGTACGGCCTGCCGTCTAGCATCAGCGGAAAGAGGGTGATGCCGTTGTAGGAATAGCTGGTGAAGCCTGTCCTGGCCTTGGCGCCGAAGGTCGAGAACGGCGGCGGCGTCATGTCGTCCGGCCGCGCGCCGCCGACGCTCGCCAGCAACGCCTGCGCTTCCTTTGACGGCGGCGGTCCGTAGTTGAACGAGGCGCCGGACTTGGTTCGGGCGTAGGCCGCGGCGATCCCCTCCGCCAACGGCGCGGCCGCCGCGCAGACCTGGGCGTCGCCGCAGAAGCGTTCGCTAAGCCTGAAGGCGATCCGGTATCTGAGCGAGAGCCGGCACGACGGCCCCCAGCCAGCGCCGGTCCAGGGCGTGACCTCGAGGTGCTGCTCGTCGGCGCCCGGGTCGGCGAAGTCCGAGGTCTCGATGAAGGCGGGCTCGCCGAAGACCCGACCCGCCGCGCCCCCGTCGGTCCAGCAGAGATCGCTGAACGTGGGTGGAGAAGCGATCTTCGTGACCGAGCCGCTCCGCTGAGCGCGAACGGCGACGATCGACTCGCAGTCGAGCGTGCCGGCGACGGCGGAGGCGACATAGACGCTGGGCGCCAACCGCTGTGCGGTTGCCGATCCGTCGCCGACCGAGAGCGCCTGCTTGACCAGCGGCAGGTTCGCGATCCGCAGCGCCTCCGGCGTCGCCGGCGCGCCCCACTTCTGGATCGAGAGGCTGGGGCCGAGCGCGGCCATGCCCTCGGCCCAGGCGCCCGCCGGGCGTGTTCGCGCGAGATCGGCCAGCCGCGCGCACGGCGCCAGCGAGCCGGCGGCGACCGCGGTCGAGGGGAAACCCATCGCGAGAACAACCGCCGCTATGACTGTCGAGAGGTCAGACGTCCACGACGGCGATCTCATGCGTCCCCCCTCCCACACGACGCCACGGTCAGGCGCCGAACACCTCGTCCGTGCTCATCCGCACGGCCCGCATCTCCCGCGTCCGCTCGTAGTCGCCCCGCAGCGGGAGCGCCGCGTAGGTGATCAGGAGCGAGCGACGCGCCGCGCCGCTCTCGTTGCGAGTCGCGCCGTGCAGCAGATTGGCGTCGAAGAGCAGGACATCGCCGGCCCCGCCCGACAGCTGGACCGCGTCGGGATGATCGACGCCGGCCGGAACCTCGAGGCCCGCGCCGCGATGCGTGCCGGGAACCACGCGCGTCGCGCCGTTGGCGGGCCCGAACGGGTCGAGGAAAACGAGCGCCGAGACGGTCTCCGGCCGGCCGACGGCAGGCGCATCGCGATGCAGCGTCTGGGCGCCGCCGCCCAGGCAGGGCTCGCGTCCCTCGACCTGGGGCAGGAAGAACGGCTGCGCGAGCAGACTCCCTGCGCATTCCAACAGCGCCGGAAGGCGACAGACGCGCTGCACGACCGGGTCGAGGTCGACCAGCGCATGCCGCCAGTCGCGGCCCCGCGGCACGGGCCAGGCGTCGGAGGGCCGGTAGCCGACCTCGAACGCCGCGCGAAGCGGTTCCACCCACGCCGCCGGCACGGCGCGGCGCAGCAGCGTGAAGCCATCACGCCGGAGGCGAGCTGCCGCTCCCTCCGCCGCCGTACCGCGATCCCTCAGACCGGTCCCGCCCATCGCCGCCAAGCCTTAGCCGCCCGTAGCGTTCGCCGCCACGATCGGCGCAGCGTCGCACCCGACGCTCGCCAGCGCCGCCAACTGCGCGGCGGTTCGCCCGAGGGTCGGATGGACCCAGTCGGGCGCGATCTCGGCCAGCGGGCCCATGACCCAGAGACGTTCGTGCGCTCTCGGGTGCGGAACGACGAGCCCGGGCTCGTCGAGCGCCTGGCGGCCATAGGCGATGAGGTCGATGTCGAGCGTGCGCGGCGCATTGCGGGCGCCGCGCGTGCGTCCGAACTCGGCTTCCAGGGCATGGATCTGCGCGAGCACGCCCGGCGCTGGCGACGTCGTCTCGACAAGGGCGACGCCGTTGAGATATGGCGGCGAGCTTGGATCGGGCCATGCGGCCGAGCGCCACCAGCCCGATCGCCGGACGATGCGCAACCCGGCGCGCGGAAAGGCTGAAAGGGCCGCTTCCAAAAGCGCTTCGAGGCTGGGATAGTCCCCAGCCAGGTTTCCGCCGATGGCGAGGATGATCGCCTCGTCGAGCGGCGCAGAGCGAGATCCCGGAAGGATTGGCAACTCGAAATGACCTTCTATCCCACCGAGCGACTGGCCCTCTTTATCGACGGCGCCAATCTCTACTCCTCGGCCAAGGGGCTCGGGTTCGACATCGACTACAAGCGCCTCCTGGAAGAGTTCCGCGCCCGCGGCGTTCTCGTGCGCGCCTACTACTACACCGCCCTGGTCGAGGAGCAGGACTATTCCCCGATCCGGCCGCTGGTCGACTGGCTCGACTACAACGGCTTCACGCTGGTGACCAAGACCGCGCGCGAATATGTCGACTCCCAGGGCCGCAAGCGCTGGCGCGGTGACATGGACGTCGACCTCGCCGTCGACATGATGGAGATCGCCGATCGCGTCGACCACGTCGTGCTGTTCTCCGGCGACGGCGATTTCCGACGGCTCGTCGAGGCGATGCAGCGCAAGGGCGTGCGGGTGACGGTCGTCTCCACCGTCAAGTCGCAGCCGCCGATGGCCTCCGACGACCTTCGTCGCCAGGCCGACGTCTTCATCGAGCTCGCCGACCTCGCCGACATCATCGGCCGGCCGGCCCGTCTGCCGCGCGTGATCCAGGAAGCCAAGGCGACTGCGCGCGCCGCCCAGGTCGGCCGCGCCGAGCAGGAGGTCGATGCCGGCGACTGATCCCGAGCCGCCGCGCGACTGTCCCATCTGTCCGCGCCTCGTCCGCTACCGGCTCGAGAACCGGGCCGCCCACCCCGACTGGTGGAACGGGCCGGCGCCCTCGTTCGGCGACCCCGACGCGCGGCTGCTCGTGGTGGGGCTCGCGCCCGGCCGCGCCGGCGCCAACCGCACCGGCCGGCCGTTCACCGGGGACTACGCCGGCGTGCTGCTCTACGAGACCCTGGTCAAGACCGGCTTCGCCCGCGGCCGCTACGACGCGCGTCCCGACGACGGGCTGGAGCTGGTGGACTGCATGATCACCAACGCCGTGCGCTGCGCGCCGCCCGGCAACAAGCCGGAGAGCGCCGAGGAAGCCGCCTGCCGGCCCTTCCTCGCCGCACGGATCGCCGCCCTGCCCCGCCTCAAAGTCATCGTGACGCTGGGCGACGTGGCGCGGCGCAACGTGCTGCGGGCGCTTGGCCTTCCCGCCTCGGCCGGCGCCTCCGGCCACGGCGCGGCGTTCCAGGCGGCGGGGCGCCGCCTGATCAACAGCTACCACTGCTCCCGTCTCAACACGAACACCGGCCGCCTGACGCCGGCGATGTTCGAGGCGATCTTCGTCCAGGCCCGCGCGGCCCTGACTTGATCGTTTTCGAAGAGTCGGTGTGGGTTTGCGACCGGACGGGCGCCGACTATGGTTTCGACCAGGAGGCAGAGCCTGGGGAGGGCGAGCAATCATGAGGACTCGAATATTCAGTACGGCGTTCGCGGGCGTCGCGGCCATGATCGCGACGCCGGCGCTGGCGCAGACGGCGCATACGCTGATGGGCGTCGACTGCGCCGCGCCGCCGGCGTGGCACTGCCCCGACACCGACTGCCAGGCCGGGGTCGTCACCCAGCCCGGCGACACGGTCGAGCTGCGCACCCGGCGGACGTTCTTCCTCGACTGCCCGGCCGACTACAAGCCAGGCGAAAAGGTCAACATCGTGCTCAGCCTGCACGGCTTCGGCTCGTTCGCGAACTGGCAGCGCAACTACTTCCCGGCGATGGACGTAAAGGACAAGTACCACCTCGTCGTCATCACGCCCGGCTCGCCGGTCCGCTACTGGAGCGGCGCCGACGATGACTACCTGCACAACATCGTCGACGAGGTGGTTGGGGCGGTCGGCAAGGCCAATGTCGACCACTTCATCCTCGCCGGCCACAGCCAGGGCGGGCTGACCTCGCGCCGAATCGTCTGCGACCCCTATTTCCGCGACAAGGTCGACGTGCGGATCAGCCTCTCCGGCGGCCGCGTCGGCGACGCGACGCCGGCTGGCAAGGGCTTCGCCGGCGGCGTGCCGGTCTATCTCTCGGGCAAACCCGCGCCGCCGGCGCCGGCCTTCCCGCGCTTTCCCGCCGAGGTCGGACCGCCCGGCGGCGACTGCGACTACTCGTTCATCTTCTCGAACGGCGAGAACGAGTCGATCCCGGCCGCCACCTCGCCGCTCGCCGACAAGTTCGGCTGCGCCGCGCGGATCGAGGAACCCGAGGTGCTCGATCCCAAGCCCGGCTACGTCTGGGATTCCACCCGCCAGGACCCCGGCAGCGACGGCTGGGGGCATTACCCGAAGTCGGGCCGGGCGAAGGTGTACGTCTTCCCGAGTTGCAAGGACGGACGCGTCGTCGCCGATGTCGTCAGGATCGCCAAGGGCCACACCGAGGGCTACGAGCCCAACGTCACCGACGCGATCATCGCGCTGGCGGTCGGAGCCAAGGGCGGCAAGATCGCGACCGGCGCCTGGACGCCCCCGCCTCCGCCCGCGCCGCCGCCAGGGCCGTTCGGTCCGCCGCCGCGGCCCGCCAGCTAAGGTCCATCCAGGAATCTCAACAGCGCGGCATTGAAGCCGGCCGGATCCTCGAGCGGCGCGAAGTGGCCGACGCCGGGCAGGATCACCAGGCGCGCGCCAGGGATGGCGCCGGCGAGGTATCGCGTGTGCGCCCGGCGGATGAACTCCTCGTGGTCGCCATCGACGATGGCGATCGCCGGCCCATGGATCGCCGCAAGCTCAGCCGCCGAATAGTTCGGCTGGCTGGCCTCCATCCGGCCGACCGCCCGCGAAGCCGCCGCCCAACCGTCCGGGGTGGGCGAGATCCGGGCGTAGGTCCGCGCCAGGAGCGCGTTCGCGGGCGGCGCGGTCGGCGCGAAGAGGCCGAGCGGCCGGAACGCGCGGCGGTCCATGTTGGCGGCGAACGCGAAGATGCGGGTCGCCCGATCCGGGTCCTTCATCGCCGTCACCAGCGCGACGATCGCCCCGTCGCTCCAGCCGACGATCGCGGCCTTGGGCAGGCCGAGCTCGTCCATCACCGCGACGACGTCGCGCTCCATCCGCTCGTAGCGCAACGGACCCTCGCCCATCGTGCTGCGGCCCTGGCCGCGGCTGTCGATCACGACGACCCGATGACCGGCGGCGACGAGCGCCGGAACCTCCGCGCCCCAGTCGTCGCTGCTGCCACGGCCAAGGTGCAACAGGATCACCGGATCGCCGCCGCCGAAGGTCGCGAACCAGATCTCGGCGCCGTCGCGCGCGAGCCAGCCTTCCAGCGCCGGCGCCGGCAGCGGAGGCGGGTCCGGGACCGCGCGCCAGTCTGCGGCGACGGCCGGACACGCGGCGAACGCGAACGCGAGCGCGATCAGGGCCGGGACGAAGAAGGCAGCGGCGGGCGGGCTCAGCCCGCGTCCGCCACGTCCTCGTTGCAGTTCTCGGCCGAGTAGACCTCGAACGAGCGCTCCATCAGGTTCACGCACCAGTACCCCTTGCCGCGCCACTTGAAGAGCTGCTCCGTCGTCAGGTCGAGCGCCGACTGGTAGGTCACGCCGGTCGCGGTCACGACCTTCAGCACGTGATGGCCCGCCGCCGCAGGGATGACGGTCGAGCCATAGCCGGGCGCCCTGACCGGCTTGCCGCCGTCGAGCGAGACCTTCGCCGCTTTCGGCAGGTGGGACGACACGTGCAGCAGCGTGGGCGGCGCGGCCGCCATCGACGTCATCGCCAGGGCGAAAGCCGTCACCGGCAGCCAGTGTCTCATTAGCCCTTCTCCCGCATCAGCCGGCCCTGTTCACGCTTCCAGTCCCGCTCGCTCTCGGCCGCGCGCTTGTCGTGCGCCTTCTTGCCCCGGGCCAGCGCCACCTCGAGCTTCACCAGGCCCCTATCGTTGAAATAGAGCCGGGTGGGCACGAGCGTGCGGCCCTCGCGCTGCGCCGCGCCGATCATCTTGTCGATCTCCTTACGGTGCAGCAGCAGCTTCCGATGCCGGCGCGGTTCGTGGTTGAAGCGATTGGCCGGGCCGTACTCGGGGATGTGCGCGTTGATCAGCGCCAGCTCACGGCCCTCGACCCCGACGTAGGACTCGGCGATGTTCGCGCGTCCCTCGCGCAGCGCCTTCACCTCGGTGCCGGTCAGCTGCAGCCCAGCCTCGAGCGTCTCGTCCAGGAAGTAATCGAACCGCGCGCGACGGTTCTCGGCGATGAGCTTCGTCAATTGAGGACGCCGGCCTCGCGCATGGCGTCCAGCACCTGCGGCTTCACCGCGTCGGCGCATGGCGCGATCGGCAGCCGCGCCTCCTCGTCACAGAGACCGAGGTGCGCCAGCGCGAACTTGGTCGGCGCGGGCGAAGCATCGAGGAAGAGCGCCTTGTGCAACCGCACCAGCCGGTCCTGCCAGCCGAGCGCGGTCTTGTAGTCGCCCGCGAGCGCGGCGTTGTAGAAGGCCGCGCACGCCTCCGGCGCCACGTTGGCGGTCACCGAGATGCAGCCGTGGCCGCCGTGGGCGATATAGCCCAGCGCCGAGGGGTCGTCGCCCGAGAGCATCACCCACTGCGGTCCGCAGGTCAGCCGCTGCAGGCTTGCGCGCGGCAGGTCGCCGGTCGCGTCCTTCACGCCGGCCATGTTCTCGAGCTTCGAGAGCCGCTGCAGGGTCTCGTTCGTGATGTCGACGCTGGTCCGCGAAGGCACGTTGTAGATCAGCACCGGCAGGTCGACCGCCTCGTTGATCGCCGCGTAGTGGCGGTAGAGACCCTCCTGGCTGGGGCGGTTGTAGTAGGGCGTGACGATCAACGCGGCGTCGGCGCCGATCTCCTTGGCGTGGCCCGCAAGCTCGATCGCCTCGGCCGTCGAGTTGGAGCCGGCGCCGGCGATCACCGGCGCGCGGCCGGCCGCCGTCTTCACGCAGAGCTCAACGACCCGTCGGTGTTCGGCGTGACTCAGCGTAGACGTCTCGCCCGTCGTGCCGACCGGGACCAGGCCATGGACTCCGCTCGCGATCTGCCGCTCGACCAGACGAGCGAATGCGTCCTCGTCGACCGCGCCGCGACGAAATGGCGTCACCAGCGCCGTGAAAACGCCACGGAATGAGGGCCGCATCATTGAGCAAGAAGCCGTGAATTCACCGGGTGTTAACCGGACAGTATGGGAGGGTTCGGACAATATGTCGGCGAGGCTGTGGGCCGCAACCCGCGCCTCTCAGGGTCCAGACCAGCTTTCAGGAGGCCGCTTGGCGCCGAAAATCCACCTCCGCCGCGCAATGCTCAGCGCCGCCTGCGCCCTCTGCGCAGCCGGCGTGGCCGCGGCGGGCGGCGCGCTGGCCCGCGATGGCGCCACCGCCGACGTCCAGACCTATCAATACGCGATCCGCCAGCCGCTCAGCGATTCGGACGCCCACGCGCTCGGCGAAGTGCTGCAGGCCGCCAGGCTCGGCGACGCTGGGCGAATCAGGAACCTGATGGGCGGATTCTCCGACCCGCTGGCGCGCAAGATCGCGCTCTGGGCGCTGATCGAAGCCAATCCCGACGGCCTTAGCTACGCCGAGCTCGACGGCGCTCGGCGCGATCTCGCCGGCTGGCCCGGGGCGGCCAGGCGCGAGGCGGCGACAGAGAAGGCGCTCGAGGGCGGCGGCCTTCGGCCGCAGTCGGTGATCGACTGGTTCGCCGGGGTCGACCCCACGACCGCGGAAGGGGCGATGGCGCTCGCCGCCGCCTACCAGGCGCAAGGCGAGCCCGGAAAGGCCGGCGACGTGATCCGCCGGGTCTGGCGCACGAAGTCGTTCGACTCGAACGTCCAGCAACAGATCATCGCGCGCTTCGGCGCGGCGCTAGGCCCCGACGACTATGCGGCGCGGGCCGCCGGCGTGCGCGATGCGGAGGCGCAGAGCCGGGCATGGCGGCTCGCCAAGGAGCAGGTCATCGCCGCGATCAGGGCGGGCGATGCGCGCGCGGCCTACCAGGCGGCCGCGAACAGCGGCGTCGAACAGGGCCAGGACGGAGCGGAGGCCGAGTTCTATGCCGGCTGGCTGGCGCTCGACCGGATGCACGATCCGAAGCTCGCCGATACGCACTTCGAGCGGCTGGCGCATATCGGTTCCTCGCCGATCACGGTCAGCCGCGCGCTGTATTGGCGGGGCCGCGCGGCCGAGGCGATGGGCGATCCGGTAGCCGCACAGCTGTTCTACGCGGACGGCGCGAAGTACCAGACCGCGTTCTACGGTCAGCTGGCGGCCGAGAAGGCCGGATTGACCCAGATCAGCCTCGGCAAGGATCCCGAGGTCACCGCCGCCGACCGCACCCGGTTCGAGGACCGCGAGCCGATCCGCGCGGCGCGCCTGATGGCTGAGATCGGCGCCAAGGACAGCTTCAAGAGCTTCGTCATGGGCATCGCCGATACCCTGCCCAGCGCGGCCGAAGCCGCCGAGCTGGTCGACCTGACCCGCAACCTCGGCGACCAGGAACTGTCGATGAAGGTGGTCCGCAAGGCCGCCCAGCACGGCTACATCCTGCCTGAGCGCGGCTATCCGCTGCGCACCCCGCCCTCGGTCAGCGGCGGCCCGGAGACCGCCTTCGTGCTCGGCATCACGCGCCAGGAGAGCGGCTTCGATCCGCGCGCCAGGTCCGGGGCCGGCGCGACGGGCATGATGCAGCTGATGCCGGCCACCGCCCGCACGCTCGCCCACCGGTACGGCTTCGGCTCGGGCGCGCTCGAAGACGCGAACTACAACATGACGCTCGGCTCGGCCTATCTCGGCCAGTTGGTCGACCAGTTCAGCGGCTCGTACGTGATGGCGGCCGCCGCCTACAACGCGGGACCTGGCCGCCCGACCGAGTGGGCCACGTTCTGCGGCGACCCGCGCTCGTCATCGACCGATCCGGCCGACTACATCGAATGCATCCCGTTCTCGGAGACGCGCGACTATGTGATGCGCGTGCTCGAGGCGACCGAAGTCTACCGCGCCCGCCTGGCCGGCGGGACGGCCAAGCTGATGATCGCCAGCGACCTCAAGCGCGGCGGCTACGGCGGCTATGGCAGCCACCCGTACACGACGCTGAGCGCCGAGACGTCCGCCGAGCCGACCACTACCCGTTAGCGGGCCGTCGCCGCGCGGCGAGCGTCAATCCGGCTGGCGAGTCGACCAGGGCGCCGTCGAGGGCGAACACCTCCGCCAGCACTGCGGGCGACAGCGCCTCGGCCGGCGCGCCAGCGGCCCGCAGCGTTCCGCCATGCAGCACGGCGAGCCGATCGCAAGCGCGGGCGGCCAGAGTCAGATCGTGCGAGGTGACGATCACGGCCGCGCCTTCCTGTGCCCGGGCTCGCAGCCTTTCCAGGATCAGCAGTTGCGCTTCCGGATCGAGCCCTGCCGCCGGCTCGTCGGCGACCAGCAGCTTGGCGCGCGTCGCCAGGAGCCGGGCCAGCAGCACGCGCGCCCGCTCGCCGCCCGACATGTCCAGCACGCCGCGGCCGGCCAGCTCGCCCACTTCGAGCTCGGCCAGGCAGGCCTCCGCGACCGCGCGGCCTTCGCGAGGCGCCAGCGCCGCCGCACCGAGCGCGGCGATGTCACGCGCCGGCATATTCCAGGCGACGCGCCGCTCCTGCGGCAGGTAGCCGGCGATCGCGGCCCGCTCGCGCTCGCTGAGCGCCTCGAGCGGGCGGCCCGAGAGGCGCACATCGCCGCCGGAGCGCGGCTGAAGGCCCAGCGCCGCACGCAGCAACGTCGTCTTGCCGGCGCCGTTCGGCCCCACCAGCCCCAGCACTTCACCGGCCGCGACGCTGAGGCTGACGCCCTGCAGGATCGCCCGGCCGCCGCGCCGCACCGACACCCCCTCGAGCTCGAGCGCGGCCGTCACGCGCGCCAGCTCCGGGCGGCGCGCCAGGCGACCAGCGCGAACAGCGGCGCGCCGAACAGCGCCGTCACGACGCCGAGCCGCAGCTCGACCTCGGTCGGGATCACGCGGGCGAGCAGGTCGGCCAGGGTGAGCAGGATCGCGCCGGCGATAGCCGACGGCGCCAGCACCCGGGCCGGATCGTCCGACGCGGCCCCTCGGACGAGGTGCGGGGCCGCCAGTCCCACGAATCCGATCACGCCCGCCACTTCGACCGACGCGCCGGTCAGCAGGGCCGCGCCGGCGATGGCGGCCACCCGCAACCGCGCCATCGGCAGGCCCGAGAGCGCCGCCGCCTCTTCGCCGAGTGTCAGCATCCGGAGACCCGCCGCGGCGTAGGCGCAGAGCGCCGCGCCGGGGATCATCGGCACAAGCGCCGGCGCCAGGTCGCTCCAGTCGCGGTTGGCCACCGAACCCTGCAGCCAGGCCAGCACCTCGGCCAGCGTGATCGGCGAGGGCGAGAGGTTGAAGATCAGCGTGGTCACCGCGCCCCCGAGCGCCGCCAGCGCGACGCCGAACAGGATCAGTGTCTCGGGCTCGCGGAACCTTGCCGCGAGCAGCGCGACCACGCCGCCGGCCCCGAGCGCACCCGCCAGCGCCGCGCCTTCGACGATGCCGGGCGTTGCGCCGAGGCCGAACGCGATCGCCAACGCCGCCGCTGCGCCCGACCAGGCCGAGACGCCGAGCACGCCGGGCTCGGCCAGTGGATTGCGCAGCAGTCCTTGCATCACCGCGCCCGCGAGGCCGAGCGCGCCGCCGACCAGCGCCGCCGCGAACGCCCGGGGCGCGCGGATGCCGAACAGGATCTCCGCCGCTGGCGAGGCTGGACGGGCGAAGGCGTCGGCGTACTGCGTCGCGGTCAGCGCCGTCTCGCCGAACACGATCGAGAGGCCGAGGGCGACCGCGAGGGCGAGGCTGAGCGCGAGGATGAGCCGCATCGACCCTCAGCGCGCCGCGGGCCGGGCTCTCGCCAGCGCCAGCGCGCCGTCGGCGGCGAACCAGGCCGGACACCCGAGCATCGAGCCCGGCAGCGAGGCGATCGCCCGGTCGCGGACAAGGCCGCGCAGGTAGCCGTTACCGGCGATGGTCCAGTGCTGGCGCCCACCCTCGAGGTCGCGGAAGAAGCCCAGCACCAGCGCCGCCGGCGGCCGCAGCACCAGGCTCTCGAGCGAGACCGGCGCGTAGCCGCTCGCGGCCCCGGCGCTGACCAGCCCCGCGGCCGCCATGATCGCGCCCACCAGCGTGTCCGGACCGGCGGTGAAGCCGCCCGGCGTCAGGTAGAGCGCCCGCGCCCCGCCCCACGCGTTCCGGCTCTGCGCCAGTTTGGCGTCCATTTGCGCGATCAGCGCCTCTCCCGCGGCCGTCTGGCCGAGCGCGGCGGCGACCTTGCGCACGTCAGCGCGCACGCCGGCAAAGTCGCTGGCCTCTTCGATCTGCACGACCGCGACTCCGCGCCGGCGCAGCGCATCCGGCAGCCGCGCGTCCGGCGTCCAGTAGCGCACCGCGATCGTCGCGCGGGCGCCGAGCACGGCTTCGAGCGTGGCACGCCGTTCGGGCAGGCCCGCCGCCGCCTCTCGCAAGTAGGAGTCGGCGTTGAGCGCGCGCTTGGAGACGCCGACGATCTCGGCCCGCGGCGCGAGCGCCAGCACGTACTCGTCGGCGCACTGGTCGAGCGAGACGATCCTGGGCGCTGCGACCGCCGACGACGCGCCAAGGAGCCCGCCTGCGATGAGCGCCGCCAACCCGACCCCGATGTCCCGCAGCCGGATCAAGCCCCCGCCTCCCTGTTGGAACGTCCGGTCTTTACACGCCCCAAGCGCTTCGCCGAAGCCCCGCCCGGACGTGCTAGGCTCGACCACGCGGCGCAGACGGAGACGGGCCTATGGACTTACCCAAGCTGGCCAGCCTTGCGGTGGGCATCGGGTTCGCCATCGGGCTCTTCTACAACGTCGGCTTCTTCCTCTCGCTCGATCTTCAGCTCTTCTCCCTGCTCACCTACAAGGATCACCTGGCGACGCTGGTGATCTTCGCGCCCGTCGCCATCGTGCCGATTCTCTGGTGCATCGGCCTGCGAGCCGATCCGGTTCGACGCAGGCGGGCGAGCCTGGCGGCGGGGACGCTGGCTGCGCTGGCGATCGCCTTCTGGGTCGAGCGGGGGGAGCTTGCGGGAACCCCGGCGCTCGAGTCCGCCAGCGTGACCATTACCGCCCTGGCCGCCTTGCTGCTCGTCGTCTACTGCGCGGCCGTACTGCTCGACCGGGGCCTTCGGATCAACGAGACGCCGGCCGACGACGCGGCCCGCGACCGGGAAACGCGCCATCTCGTTCGGCATCCTGGGGCTGCTGGTCTTCGTGACGATGCTCGGCGCGGCTCACGCTACGCTCGCGATGCGCTCCAGCGCATTCGACACCGAGCTCACCCTGACGGGCGAGGGCGCGGCGCCATCGCCCCCGCGCCCGGCGCACGTGGTGCGGGTCATCGACAAGGGTCTGCTCGTCGTCTTCCGTGACGCGCCTGGCCGGATCGCCTTCGTCCGCAACGAGATGGTTCGCGTGCTATCGGATCCTGCGAAACCGTAGCCCTGACCTGCGGCCGCGCCCCGACCTAGTCGGCGACCAAGCCGTGCAGAAGGCCCTCGAGCAGCTCCGAGATCAGCTGGTCGGGCGGCGCCCAATCCACGCCCGGCCGGGTGATCACCAGGGCGACGAGCCCGTGGCAGGCGACCCAGAGCGCCTGCGCGGCGCTATCGGCGTCCCCGACCCGAAGCCGGCCCTCGGCGGCGACCTCGCGGACGACGCCAAGGTAGCGGGCGTAGCACTGCTCGGCGACCTCGGTCGTCGCGTCCCGGATCGGGCTCTCGCCGCCGCGTGGCGTGGTGCAATAGACCAGCCGGTACGCGTTCGGATGTTCCAGGCCCATCCGCATATAGGCCTCCAGCACCATCCTCACGCGCGTCACCGCGTCGGTCGGCCGCGCCGCGATCTCGCTGTTCTGCTGCAGCAGCGCCTGCAGCCAGCCCAGGCAGATCTCGTGCAGGATCTCGTCCTTGTCGCGGAAGTGCATGTAGAGCGCGGTCGACGAGACCCCGACCTCGTCGGCGATCTTGCGGATCGTGGCGCCGCCGTAGCCGTCGGCGACGAAGATCCGCTCCGCCGCCTCCAGTATCTCCAGCCGACGCAGGTGCCCATCGCCCTTGGCCTTGCGCGCGGACTTCGCTGACTTGGTCAGGACTGCTTCCAAGGCGGCCACCCTTCACTGATCACGGATGACTACTAAAGGCGTTTCGCAGCCGCTCGGCAAGGCC
>DATKMZ010000114.1:0-4486 GCA_035541575.1 Caulobacteraceae bacterium
GCTCGCGGGCTGCCTTAAGCCCTGACCCGCAGTTTTGCGGAACGCCGACACACCCCGTTTACAAGGCGCGGGTACCCTTGACGCTCTGATCTGAGGAGGGCGGGGGTCATGATCCTTCTTCTCGCGGCGGCGATACCGGCACTTCTCGGCACCGTGGTCATCGGGGCGGCCCTGGCGCAGCGCCAGCGCGAGCTATCGCTGGGGGCCGATATCGCGGCCCTGCGCCGGCGCACCGCAGCCGCGACCTACCGCCTGCCCGCGGCGGCGAACGACACTTACCCGGTGACGGCGGCGAAGATCCGGCGCCGCGCCGACCGCTCCTTCAGAAGGTGAAGAGGACAGAGGCGTACCAGGAGACCTGGTCGGTGGCGCCCGCGTTCTCGACGCCGCGACGCACGTAGCCCAGCAGGTGATAGGTGTCGGTCACGTCGTAGCGGGCGCCCAGGCCGAGGCTCGTGGTCGCGGGCGTGCCGTGCGTGTCGGCACTCTGGTGCGCGAGCTCGGGGCCCACCTGGAGATTCGGCAGCACGAGATACGACACCACGATGCCGCCCAGGCAGAAATCCCGCCGCCCGCGATCGGTGAACACGCATCCGCCGCCGCCGAAGGTGGTCCAGCCGCTCGCCCAGTCCTTCTCGGCCCACAGCGGCAGCAGAAGCGACGCGTGGTTGTCGCCGACCGTGTGCGAGCCGCTGGGTAAAAAGACGCGCGGGAACACGGCCACGTCGAGGCCGAACCCGTCCTGGTGCAGGAACCGGTACTTGGCCGCGAGCTCGACATTGCTGGCGCCGATATTCGTCCGGCCGCCGCTCGAGGTGTTGTAGCCGAGCGGTGCGGTCACCGTGAGCTGCAGGTCCGGTGCCGCGCCGTAATTGAAATCGATCCCCGCCTCGCCGTCCGTGCCGTCGCGCGTCGCCGTGCCCGCGGTGAAGGCGTAGATCTCGAAATGCTCGTAGTCGGTGGGCTCCGGATCGTCGGACACATAGGGCGGTCCCGCCAGCGCCGGATGCACCACCAGCAGCGCCAGCAGGACAAGCCATCGCGCGCAGGCGCGTTCCGACACGGGTCAGCGGCGCCGGGTGCGGGCCGGGGCCGTGGCGCCCAGCGCCCGCTGCAGCACGCGCTTGGTCATCGTCGGCAGCGCCACGCGGCCGAGATCGGCGAGCCGGTGCCAGCGTCCCTCGTCGGGCGCCTGGCCGTCCGCGGCCTCGGCGGTCCACACATCGAACTCGATGATGAAATGCGTGAAGCCGTGGACGACGCGGCCGGCGTTCGCCCACGCGGCCTTGACCGGGGCGTGCCGGCGCGCCACCGCAGCGCTGCACGCCTCGCCGCGCCAGGGCGTCGAAGGTGCCTCGAGCATGCCGCCGAGGAGCCCGTCATCGGGACGGCGCCGCAGCCATACGGACTCGCCCCGGCGCAGCACGAACGCCACCGCCTGCTTCACCGGCCGCTCCGGCTTGGCAGCCCGGCGCGGCAGCTCTTCGGGTGCGCCGGCCGCGTGCGCGGCGCACGCATCGGCCCACGGGCACAGCATGCACAACGGGCTTCGCGGCGTGCAGATCGTGGCCCCCAGATCCATCGTCGCCTGCGCGAAATCGCCCGGACGCAACTGAGGGGCGACGCGCGCGGCCGCGGCGCGCAACTCGGGCTTGGCGGCGGGCAGCGGGGTCTCGATGGCAAAGAGCCGCGCCATCACCCGCTCGACATTGCCGTCGACCACCACGGCAGGGCGGTCGAAGGCGATCGCGGCGATCGCGGCCGCGGTGTAAGGCCCGACCCCGGGCAGGCCGCGCAGGCCCTCCTCGGTGTCCGGGAAACGGCCGCCGTGATCTGCCGCGATCACGCGGGCGCATTTGTGCAGGTTGCGCGCCCGCGCGTAATAGCCGAGGCCCGCCCACACGCCCAGCACGTCGTCGAGCGCCGCCGCGGCCAGCGCCTCCACCGTTGGCCAGCGCCGGAGGAAGCGGTGGAAATAAGGCCCGACCGCGGCCACGGTCGTCTGCTGCAGCATGATCTCGGACAGCCAGACGCGATAGGGATCAGGGCGCTCGCCCGGCCGCGCGCGCCAGGGAAGGATGCGCGCGTGGCGGTCGTACCAGGCGAGGAGGCGCCCGGCGAGCAGCGCAGGGTCGGGCGCAGGCGCCATAGATTTGCGAGGTGCGGGCTTCAGTCGAGCCATGCTCATGACGTTTACCACGGCGCGGGCGTTGCGATAGGCTCCGCGCATGAGTCCGCGCTCGCTCTCGGCCACATTGCCGAAGATCACCAAGGCGGTCCTCGACAAGGGGGGGCGGGACTACGCGACCCTGATCGCCGAATGGCCGGCGATCGTGGGCGCCCAGCTCGCGGCCTCGAGCCAGCCCGAGAAGCTGGTGCGCCGCCGCGACCACGACGAGCGCAGCACCGGCGGCGTGCTGACCATCCGGGTGAGCGGCGGCGGCGCCCTCGAGATCCAGCATCGCGAGCCGCAGATCATCGAGCGCATCAACTCCTATCTGGGCTACCGGGGGGTCGCACGGCTCAAGCTCGTGCAGGGCGTGCTCACCCGGCGCGGCCCCGCCGCCCCGCAACCGGAGCGAGTCCTGAGCGCGCCGGAGTCGCAGGCCATCGACTCGGCCGCGGCCCGGGTCGCCGACCCCGACCTCAAGGCCCGCCTCGCCCGATTCGGCCGTACCCTGGCCGCCGGCCCAACCCCGCCCCGCCGCTAGAAAATAAATGATCCCAGGGGGTTGCGCGGGCTATCCTCAGGGGCCTCATTTCGCCTTGAGTCTCCGTGCCGCGACTCGGTAGGATGCCACCATATCTTGTAGGTCTTGTGACCATGACGCGTAACATCTGGTTTTTGCTCGGTTTTACCGCCCTCGTCGCCGCGCCCGCGGCCCTGGCCGCCGAGTCCCAGCCGACACCCTCCGCCGTGGCCCAGGCGACGGTCGCCCAAGACCCCAAGGCGCTGGCCCCCCGCCAGGAGGGCGACGACATGGTCATGGGGGCCGACAAGGCGCCCGTCACCATCATCGAATACGCCTCGCTCACCTGCCCGCATTGCGCGCATTTCAACGAGACGACATTCCCGCAGCTCAAGGCGCAGTACATCGACAAGGGCCTGGTGAAGTACATCTACCGCGACTTCCCGCTCGACCGCATGGCGCTGACCGCCTCCGAGATCGCGCGCTGCGCCGGACCCGAGCGCTATTTCGGCTTCATCGACGCGATCTTCCGCCAGCAGGCGAGCTGGACCTCGGGCGGCAACGCCAACGAGATCACCGAGAACCTGAAGCGCCTGGCGCGCCTCGGCGGCCTGTCGACGCCGGCGGCCGATGCCTGCCTCAACGACAAGGCGCTGCAGGACAAGATCCTCGCCCAGAGCCTGCAGGGCGAGAAGGAGTTCAAGGTCGACTCCACGCCCACGCTCATCATCAACGGCGAGAAGCATCCCGGTGCGCTCACCATCGACGAGCTCTCGGCGATCATCAATCCGCTGACCAAGAAGTCCTGACCGGACCTGAAAGACGTCAACCAGAATGCACTTCACCAAGCTTCGCCTCGCCGGGTTCAAGTCGTTCGTCGAGCCGACCGAGCTCCTGATCGAGCCGGGTCTCACCGGCGTGGTCGGCCCGAACGGCTGCGGCAAGTCGAATCTCGTCGAGGCGCTGCGCTGGGTGATGGGCGAGAACCGCGTCAAGCAGATGCGCGGCGGCGAGATGGACGACGTCATTTTCGCCGGCACCACCAGCCGCCCGGCGCGCAACCTTGCCGAAGTGGCATTGTTCATCGACAACGCGAGCCGCAAGGCCCCCGCCGCCTATAACGATCTGACCGACTTCGAGGTGATGCGCCGCATCGAGCGCGGCCAGGGCTCGGCCTACCGCGTCGGCGGCCGCGACGTGCGTGCGCGCGACGTGCAGCTCCTGTTCGCCGATCTCGCCTCGGGGTCGCATTCGCCGGCCCTCGTCAGCCAGGGCCGCATCGGCGCCATCATCCAGGCGAAGCCGACCGAGCGGCGGCAGCTGCTCGAAGAGGCCGCCGGCATCACCGGCCTGCACTCGCGCCGCCACGAGGCGGAGCTCAAGCTCAAGGCCGCCGAGCAGAACCTGGCCCGCCTCGACGACGTGCTGCGCACCCTGGGCGACCAGCTCGCCGCCCTGAAGAAGCAGGCTCGCCAGGCCCAGCGCTACCGCAGCATGAGCGACCTCATCCGCAAAGCCGAGGCGCTCAGCCTGCACCTGGCCTGGATCGAGGGCACCGCCACGCAGACGGCGGCGGCCGAGCGGCTGGCCGCGGCCGAGACGAGCGTCGCCGACGTCGCAGGGCGCGCCGCGCACGCGGCGACCGAGCTTGCGAACGCGCAAAGCGCGCTGCCCGACCTGCGCAAGGCCGAAGCCGAGGCGGCGGCCCGGCTCACCCGCCTGGGTGTGGCGCGCGAGCAGTTGGACGCCGAGGAGCAGCGGGTCAACGTGGCGCTGTCCGACATCAGCGCGCGCCT
>DATKMZ010000115.1:0-7841 GCA_035541575.1 Caulobacteraceae bacterium
CACATCCCCGGCGGGGCCGGTGCCGCCCTGCTGTTCGGGCTCGGCCTGATGGCGCTCTCCGTCTTCAACGGGTCGGTCCTGATGCTGATCTCGATCGGACTGATCAACGGCCTCGTCTGGTATGGCCGCCTCCACTACCGACTGCTCAAGCCGGCGATCGATCCGCAGCCGCCGGCCCCGCGGGAGCTCGCAACGCCATGATCCGCCCTCTGCTCCTCATCACCGGCGCCAGCTTCGTGCTCGCCCTGGCCTGCTTCGCCGGCGCCGCGGCGCTGGGTGGGCACGACGTCTTCCATCGCTGGGGCGCCTGGCGTCACACCGCCTGGACGTTCGACGGCGACCATGGACGCTGGCGTCGCTATGACGACGGCCGCGCCACGGACGCCACGCCCGCGACACGCGAGATCGCCTGGACCGGCGGCGACCGGCTCGAGCTCGATGCGCCAGCCGACGTGCAGTACACGCAAGCGGCGGGTCCGGCGAAGCTGGTGGTCACCGGCCCGAAGGACCTGGTCGACCGGCTAGCGCTCGACGGATCCGAGCTCACGCTGAGGGACGGTTACGGCTGGGACGCCGGCCGCCTCAGCATCGTGATGACCGCGCCCGCCGTCAGCCGCTTTGCGATCAACGGCGACGACACGCTGACCATCGCCGGCTACGACCAGGACGGACTCGACATCGACGTGAGTGGCCGCGGAACCGCCAAGGCGACGGGCAAGGCGCGGCGCGTGAGCCTCGACATCTCCGGCGACGGCGACGTCGACCTGGGCGCGCTCGCGTCGTCCAGCGCCGAAGCCGACATCTCGGGCGCCGGCCACGCTTCGATCGCGCCGACCGACGAAGCGAACCTCGACATCTCCGGGTCGGGCGAGGTCGATCTCCTGACGCGTCCGCCACGCCTCAACAGCGACGTTTCCGGCGCTGGCCGGATCGTCGAGCGCCCGCCCGCGCCGGCGCAGCCTACGACGCCGGCCGCGCCGAGCACGCCGGCGAAGTAACGCGGCCTACTGACTGTTGGTCGCCGCCGCCGCGCCGCTGACGACCTGATTGGTGCAGGTCTGCGCCATCTGCTGCATCTTGTCCGGGTGCATCGGCAGCGACATCTTGTCGGCGTTCGGCAGCAGGTTGGCCTGCTGGACCACGCAGCCACAGTAGCTCTCGGCCTTGTCCGCCGGGCCGCCTTTCGACGTGAACGAACTGACGCACGAGTCGTGCAGGCTCTTGTCGAACGACGCGACGAACTGCTGGCCGGCGGCCGAGTTGTCCGCCGGCGCCCCGCAGGCCGACAAGGCGGCCGCGAAGCCGATCCCCGCCGCGATCGCGCCGACCCGCAAGAGCGTCGCGCCGGATATGCTTGATCTCCACACGGCCATCGTTCGCTCCCCTCTGCCGTTGAGGCGGCAAGGCTAGCGTGGGGACGGTGACGGTGTCGAGCGGCTGGCGCGCGCCGGCGGCTACTTTCCCGCGGCCGTGAGCGCGTCCATCAGCTCGGGCACGGCTGACTTGTAGTCCGCTACGAGGCCGTAGTCGGCGACCTGGAAGATCGGCGCGTCGGCGTCCTTGTTGATCGCGACGATCACCTTGGAGTCCTTCATGCCGGCCAGGTGCTGGATCGCGCCGGAGATGCCCACCGCGACGTAGAGCTCGGGCGCGACGATCTTGCCGGTCTGGCCGACCTGGTAGTCGTTGGGCGCATAGCCCGCGTCGACCGCCGCACGGCTGGCGCCGACGGCGGCGCCCAGCTTGTCGGCCAGAGGCTCGATCACGCGCTGGAACTCCTCGGCCGAGCCCATCGCCCGGCCGCCGGAGACCACGATCTTGGCGGCGGCGAGCTCGGGACGGTCGGACTTGACGACCTCCTGGCCGAGGAAATGCGTGTGCGACGGCGGGGCCGGCGCGGCGATCTTCTCGACCGACGCCGAGCCACCCTCGCCCGCGGCCTTGAAGAGGCTGGTGCGGACGGTGATCACCTTCTTGGCGTCGGACGACCTGACGGTTTCGAGCGCGTTGCCGGCATAGATCGGCCGCACGAAAGTCGAACCGTCGACCACCTCGATGATCTCGGAGATCTGCGCGACGTCGAGCGCGGCGGCGATGCGCGGCGAGATGTTCTTGCCGACCGAGGTCGCTGGCGTCAGCACCGCGTCGTAGCTCGCCATCAGCGGGACGACGAGCGCCTGGTAGGCCTCGGCCATGCCCTCGTCGAGCTCGTCGCTCTCGGCCTCGAGCACCTTGCGCACGCCGGCGATCCTGGCGGCTGCGGCCGCGGCGGCGTCGCAGCCCTTGCCGGCGACGAGCACGTCGACGTCGCTCGAGAGCGCCAGCGCGGCGGTCACCGTCTTGTGGGTGGTCTCGCGGACAAGCGTGTTGTCGTGGTCAGCGATGACGAGCACGGCCATTACAGCACCCCCGCTTCGTTCTTTAGCTTGGCCACCAGCTCGGCGGCGGTCTCCACCTTGACGCCCGCCTGGCGCTTGGGCGGTTCGGTGACTTTAAGCACCGTCAGGCGCGGGGCGATGTCGACGCCGAGGCTGTCGGCCGGCTTGACGTCGATCGGCTTCTTCTTGGCCTTCATGATGTTGGGCAGGCTGGCGTAGCGCGGCTCGTTGAGCCGCAGGTCGGCGGTGACGATCGCCGGCAGGTCGACTTCCAGCGTCTGCAGGCCGCCGTCGACCTCGCGGGTCACCTTGGCCTTGCCGCCTTCGATCTCGACCTTGAAGGCGAAGGTCGCCTGCGGCCAGCCGAGCAGCGCCGCCAGCATCTGGCCGGTGGCGTTGTTGTCGCCGTCGATGGCCTGTTTGCCCATCAGCACGAGGTCGGGCTTCTCTTCCTCGATCACCGCCTTCAGCAGCTTGGCGACCGCGAGCGGCTCGGGATCGGCGTTGGTTTCCACAAGGATGCCGCGATCGGCGCCCATCGCCAGCGCGTTGCGGATGGTCTCCTGCGCCTGGGCCGGGCCGATCGAGACGGCGACGACCTCGGTGGCCACGCCCTTCTCCTTCTCGCGCACCGCCTCTTCGACGGCGATCTCGCAGAACGGATTGATCGACATCTTCTGGTTCGCGAGGTCGACGCCTGTCTGATCGGACTTCGCGCGCGCCTTGATGTTGGAATCGAGCACCCGTTTGACCGGGACCAGCACTTTCATCGGTGTTGTTCGCCTTAGGTTTTCGGTCTGGCTCGGCGGCGGACCCCGTCCGGCCAGGACCTGAGCGCATGGGGCAATAGCGTCTTGGCCGGCGTTTGCAAGTGCGCGCGGCCGTGAGGCGGGTCTGGCGCTGGACGCGCGTTCCTGCGAAAAGACGAGCTATGCTCGGTCTGGTCGGTCGCGCCCAACTCGCCTACGTCGGCCTCTTCTTCGTCGCCTGCGCGGGCATCTTCGCCTACGAGGAACACTACGTCTGGCCGGTCCAGCGCTGCGAGGGCCACGGCGGCTGGTGGTCGGCGAAGTACCACGAGTGCGCCACGCCGATCCCGATCTGGAAGCTCACCGGCCGCATTCCTCAGGGGACCAATCCGATCCCGCAGACGCCAGTCGCGGCGATCGCGCCGGCCCGCTGATCAGCGCGTCCCGCCCGGCGTCCAGAGCACGTCGGCGCGGCCGTCGTCGTTGGCGCGGCGCGCGGCGACGAACAGCAGATCCGAGAGCCGGTTGAGGTACTTCAGGCCCGCGGCGCTGACCGGCTCGCGCCCGGCGAGCGCCACGCACGTCCGCTCGGCCCGCCGGCAGACCGTACGCGCGACGTGCAACGCCGCCGCCGCCGCCGAACCGCCGGGCAGCACGAACGACGTCAGGGGCGCCATCGGCGCGTTCAGCTGGTCGATCTCCGCCTCGAGCCGCTCCACCTGACTCTCGACGATGCGCAGCCGCGGCTGCTCGTGATCGTGGTCGGACGGCGGCGTCGCGAGGTCGGCGCCAAGATCGAAGAGGTCGTTCTGGACGCGCGCCAGGATCACGTCGAGCGTCGCGTCGTCCCTGGCCGCCAGCCGCGCGACGCCGATGGCCGCGTTGGTTTCGTCGACCCCGCCGTAGGCTTCGACCCGTAGGTCCGCCTTGGAAACCGGCGCGCCCGAGGCCAGCCGGGTCATCCCGGCGTCGCCGGTGCGGGTATAGATCTTGTTCAGCGTGACCATCGCAGGCGCCTCAACGGCCGTGCTGGCTCAGCCAGAACACAGCGGCGAGGACGAGGATGGCCGTGAACTGCAAAGCGACCCGCAGGCGCATTAGCCGGTTCGACCACGTCCGCCCGAACTGTCCGCCCTTGAAAAGGGCGAAAAACCCGGTGGCCAGCGTCGCGGCGACGGCCGCGAGGCACACGCCAAGGAGGACGATCAGGACGTCACGCATAGGTCCAATGTTAGGCGCGCGCGGGGTCGCCCGCCAGCGCCGAACCAATGTCTTGAAGTCGGGTCCGGGCTGTACTAAGTGAACATGATCAGCGAACGCTAACGCGACAGCGTCGCCCGTTCAGCCCCTCGCATTCACTGTCACCAATGCGTCACTTTGGCGCGCGACCGTGAATCCGTAGGTCAGGCTCGCGGAACACGTGTAGCAACCGCCGCCAAACCGTACTGCGCTGCGTCAGCGGCCGAACGTGTTCGCTCAACTTGTCGCCGTCAGGCCCGCGGTCTGGCGCGACGCCGACCAGTAAGGTGCTGAAGAGCTCATGCCCGTGGCTCAAGCCGATCCGCCGCACCGCCCCGAAGCCCCGGGGGACGTGGAGGCGGATGTCCGCCAGCTGATCATCGACCTGCGCGACGCCGCGCGTGACGGACGGCTTCTGGCCGACCGCTACGCGGAGGTCTTGCGCCGTTCGGTCGAAGAATACTGCGCCGAGTTCGAGCAACGCGCCGATGACCTTCTGGTCCGCCTGGAAGAGAAGAGATGAACCAAATCACCTACGGCGCGCTTCGCGCCGTTCCCACGGCCGCCCGGCCGAACCAGCGCGCCCTCGCCAAGCAGCGGACCCGCGAGAAGATCGTCGCGGCCGCCAAGAGCCTGTTCGCCGAGCGTGGCTACGAAGGCGCCACGATCCGCGACATCGCCAAGCTCGCCGGCATGTCCACCGGCGCCGTGTTCGCGAGCTTCACCGACAAGTCGGACCTTTTCACCGAGATCGCCGAGACCGAGCAGAGCGAACTGCTGGCCGCCATGCGCGAGGCCGGCGAGAGCCTATCCGGACGCAAGGCGATCTACGCCATGCTGGAGGCGGCCGCCGAGCGCCACATGGCCGAGCTCGCGCTCTTCCAAGCCGTGATGAGCGCGCTCTGGACGCCGGGGCTCGCCGATCGCATTCGCCGCCGGCTCGACCGTCGACCGGCCATCGCTCTGATCCTTGCCGCGGTGCGCCAGGACTTCGGGTGCGAGGCCCAGAATGTCGACTGCAACCTGGTGGCCGAGCTGATCTGGGACGGCTACGCCGCCACCCTGCGTCGCGCCGCGCTTGACGGACTGACCCTCGAGGCGGTCAAGACCCGGGTGAACGAGGCGACGCGGGCGGTTCTCGCCGGGACCCGGCGCGGGTAGTTCGGGTGGCCGGCCCGTCGCCGGCCGCTGCAGGAGGGGCGACATTCCTAGCTTACGCGAAGCGCGCAAGGCGGCGACGCGGCGACGCGTCCTCGACGCGGCGCTCGAGCTGTTCGAGGAGGTCGGCTACGAGGCCGCGACGGTCCGCGCCATCGCCCAGCGCGCGGGCGTCTCCGTCGGCAGCGTCTTCACCGGCTTCCGCTCGAAGGCCGACGTGCTGGGGGCGGTGGCGCAGGAGCGCCTCGGCGACCTCTACGCCGACCTCGAGCGGGTCGCACCGCACCTGCGCGGTTCGACCGCCGACCGCTGCCGCTCGCTCTTCGCGGTGCACTACGCGTTCGAGTTCAGGCGCCTGCGCCTCTTCCTGGCGTTCATCTCGGTCTCCTTCGACTGGCGGGAAGAGCGCCACACGCCGACCATGGGATCCAACCCTCGGCTGCGCGGCATGATCCGCGACTGCCTGGCCGAGGGGATCGTCCGCGGCGACGTCCGCCCTGACGTCGACCTCGACACCGCGGTCGACCTGCTGGTCGCCGCCTACGGCTGGAACTACCGCCTCGCCGCAGCGGACGGGGCCGACGCCGATCGCCTCACTGCGCTGTTCGACCGCCAGGTTGGCCTGATCTTCGCGGGGCTCTCCCCGGACTGATCCGGCCGCCGTCCCCCGACCCCTCGGGTGCGGGCGATTCCGCTTGCCTTACCGTGGGGTCAGCGCCGCAGGGCGGCGCCAGTCCGCTGGAGGAAGGCCGATGATCACCGTCCATCACCTCAACGAGTCCCGCTCGCAGCGCATCCTCTGGCTGCTCGAGGAGCTGGGGCTCCCGTACGAGATCAGGTTCTACAAGCGTGACGCGACCACCAACCTCGCGCCGCCGGAGCTCGAGGCGATCCATCCGCTCGGCAAGTCGCCGGTGATCACCGACGGCGAGCGGACCGTCGCCGAGTCCGGCGCGATCGTCGACTACATTGTCCGACGCCACGCCGGCGGCCGGCTCGCGCCCGACCCGAGCGGCGCCGACTACGACCGCTATCAGGAATGGCTGCACTACGCCGAAGGCTCGGCGATGCTGCCGCTGATGCTGCAGCTCTACACCCAGCGCCTCGGCGAGGCCGGCGCGCCGCTGCAGCCCCGCATCGACGGCGAGATCGCCAACCACCTCGGCTACGTGGAAAGAAGCCTCGCCGGCCGCGACTACGTGATGGGCGACTTCACCGCCGCGGACGTGCAGATGAGCTTCGTGGGCGAGGTGGGCCGCGCATTCGGACGCCTCGGGGCCTATCCCAACATCGACGCCTGGGTGAGCCGCCTGCACGATCGGCCCGCCTACAAGGCGGCGATCGCGAAAGGCGGGACGTACAACATCGGCCAGTAGGCGGCCTACTCCAGCCAACCCTCCAGGAAGTCGAACACCGCGGCCTTGAAGAGCGCGTGCGGGATGGCGCTGAAATGGTCGCACGCCGGCAGCGTGACCGACTTCGCGCCGGGGATCACGTCGGCGAGCGCCTGCGGATCGCCCGCCATCTCGTCGCGCGAACCGGCGACGACGAGCGTCGGCGCCTGCAGCCGCGCCAGGTCGTCGGCGGTCAGGGCGGTCCCACCGCGGCCTTCGGTGAAAGCCGCCAGCGCGAGCCGATCCTCGCCCTGCTGCTCGGCGAAGAGGCGGAAGCCCTTCATGGTCTTGTCGGCGATCGTCTGCGGATCCTCGGCGCGCATCGCCTCGGCCATCGTCATGGTCGGCGCCGGCTGGTCCTTCGGCGGCTCCAGCATCCGCCCGCCGATCCCGCCGACGATCAGGTTCGCGACCCGGTCGGGATGCAAGAGCGCGGTCTGCAGAGAAAGCCGCGCGCCCATCGAGTAGCCGAGCAGGTCCGCCCGCCCGAGCTGGAGGTGATCCATCAGGCCGACGATGTCGCCGACGAGCGCCGCCTGTCCGTAGACGGACGGATCGTGCGGCTTGGCGCTCTCGCCGTGTCCGCGCAGGTCGAGCGCGACGACGCGGTAGCCCTTGCGCTCGAACGCGCCGTACCAGCCGAGCCGGCGCCAGTTCTCAGCCCGGCTGGTGGCGAAGCCGTGCACCAGCAGCACCGTCCCCGAGGCGCCGCCAGCAGGCGTGATGTCGTCGTAGGCGAGCTCGAGCCCGCCGGAAGTGAAGGTGGAGGCCATGGCGGCCAACCTAAGCGGACTTTGCCGCGGCCGCCAACAGCGAGGCTGTCAAGCCGCGCCCGTGGAACCGAAGCCGCCGGCGCCGCGGGCGGTGTCGTCGAGCTCGGCGACCTCGGTCCAGGCGGCCTGGACCACCGGCGCGATCAGCAG
>DATKMZ010000116.1:0-36412 GCA_035541575.1 Caulobacteraceae bacterium
CGGAAAGCTATCCGAACACCACCGGCAGCGACCGAAAGCCGAACAGCAGCCCGCCCGGGAGGCGATGGCCGCGCTCGGCGCCGCGGGCCATGCTTTCGAAGCGGGCGACGAGGGCCTGCATCGCCGCCTTCGCCTCCATCCGCGCCAGCGGGGCGCCGATGCAGGCGTGAACGCCGTGCCCGAACGCGACGTGGCGGTCGCGTTCGCGGTCCGGCGCGAAGATGGCCGGATCCGCCCATCGGTCCGGGTCGCGATTGGCCGAGGCCAGATAGACCATCACCAGCTCGCCGGCCCGGATCGTCTCGCTGCCCAGGGTCACGTCTTCCGTCGCGCGGCGCATGATCATCTGCGCCGGCGAGTCCACCCGCAGCGACTCCTCGATGGCGCCTTCGATCAGGCCCGGGTCGGCGCGCAGAGCCGCCCATTCGTCCGGCGCGCCGGCGAGGCGATGGAGCAGGTTGCCGAGCAGGTTCGTGGTGGTCTCGTTGCCGGCGACCATCAGCAGGATGCAGAACGCGACAACCTGCTGATCGGTCAGGGTCTCGGCCTCGTCGCTGGCGCGCGTCAGCGCGCTGATCAGATCGTCGCCGGGCCGGGCGCGTCGCTCGGCCGCCACCTGGGTGAAGTATGTACGCAGTTCCATGAGCCGCCCGAGACGCTCGCCCTCGATCGGTCCGTCCTGCAGCCCCAGCGTGGCGTTGGACCAGCGCTTGAAGTCCGCCGCGCGCTCGTTGGGCACGCCCATCATGCCGGCGATGACCGCCACGGGCAGCGGCGTGGTCATCTTCTCGACGATGTCGACCTCTTCGCTCTTGGGGATTGCGGCGGCGAGGTCGGCTGCGAGCCGTTCGATGTCCGGGCGCATCGACTCCATCGCCGCGGGCGTGAACGCCTTCGCCAGCAGGCCGCGCAGCACGGTGTGGCGCGGCGGATCATCGGTCAGCAGCGGGAACGGCACGCCCGACGATGCGCCCGACATCGCCGACGACGAGAAGCGCCGGTGGTCCAGCAGGATCGCGCGCACGTCGTCGAACCGACTGGCGATCCAGACGCCGTTCACGTCCCGGCCCAGCGGCGCCTCGTCGTGGAGGCGGGCGATGAATTCATCCTTGCCGAGACTGCTCAGTCCTTCACGCAGATCGATCTCGCCATCAGCCATCGCAAACTCCTCCGGGCGAAGCGCCGGCCGACCCACTATAGCGCCTGGCTTGCGACCGCGGCGGGCCGCGAGCGAGGTGGACTGCGACTCGAAGCGGCGCAAGGAAGAAAGGCGTCAGCGCTCAGGAGGCTCCTGTTGGGATCGGCTGACAAGACTCGCGACCGGAGCGCAGGCCTGCTCGTCTTTCGGCGAACCGCCTCCGGGCCGGAATTCCTGCTGGCGCACCCTGGCGGGCCGTACTGGCGCGGACGCGACGAGGGCGCATGGTCGATCCCGAAGGGCCTGATCTCCAGCGGCGAGGACGAAATGGCGGCGGCGCGGCGAGAGTTCGCCGAAGAGACCGGGCTCGATCCGCCCGGCGCGCCTTATGTGCGGCTGACCGATCGTCGCCAGCGCGGCGGCAAGCTGGTGCTGTGCTGGCTGGTCGAGGCCGACCTCAGCCTCGAGGGATTCCGCAGCAACACCTTCGAACTCGAATGGCCGCCGCGATCGGGGAGGACGATCTCGGTTCCGGAATGCGACGATGCTCGATACCTCGCCACGGAGGACGCCCTACGCAAGATCCTGGCAGGCCAGCGCGGCTTCATCGAGGAGGCCGTCGCGCGCATCGCGGCCGCACCGGGCGTGTAGACGTCGCGGCGGCGGCTGAGCAAAGCTCTGGGGCTAGAGCACGATGGGGTCAGGCGGAATCACCTGACCGCTGAATCGTGCTCTAGAATCAAAAGTGTAGAGCCTGATTCAGGGTTCGGTTCGAACCCATAGGCTCTAGGGCGCCTTGTGCGGGACGACCGGCGGGGCGTCTTCCCAGCCGCCGCCGAGGTCCTGGAAGACGGCGACCTGGTCGTCGATCAGCGCCTGATCGGAAGCGGCGAGCTGGGCGCGCGCCAGTTCGAGCGTGCGCTGAGTGGTGATGAGATCGGGGAAGCTGATCGATCCGTCCTGCAGCTGCACCCTCGCCAGTTCGAATGCGCGCTCGTTGTCGGTCACGTTGTCCGCCAGCGCGGCGTGTCGGCTGAGCTCGGCGTCGTAGGCCGTCAGCGCCTGCTCCGTCTCCTTGAGCGCGTTCAGCACGACCGAATTGAACCTTCCGATCGACGCCGAGGCCTGGGCCTTGGCCTGGATCACCTCGGCGCGGGCGACCAGCAGGTTGGGGAAGTTCCAGGTGATCAACGGGCCGAACTGGTAGGTGAAGTTGCCGGCCGAGGCGATCTGCCTGAGCGAGGTTCCCGCGCTGGTGGCGTTTCCGGTCAGTGAGACCGTCGGATAGAAGTCGGCGGTGGCGACGCCGATGCGCGCGGTGTCGGCGGCGAGCTGGCGCTCGGCCTCGCGGACATCGGGCCGGCGGCGGATCAGCGCCGCTCCGTCGCCGACCGGCAGCGGCGTCTTGATCGTCGGTGGAACCGCGCAGGCGGCCGCGGCGGTCGAGATCTCCGAGGGCGGGCGGCCGGTCAGCACGGCGAGCTCGTACAGCTGGGCTCGCTGCTCGCCTTCGAACGTCGGGATCGCGGCGCGCGACTGGTCGAGCGTGGCGGCGGCGGTGGCGACGTCGAAGTCCGAACGGGCGCCGAGGTCGCGCATGCGACGGGTGAGGTCCAGCACCTCCTGCGCGAGCGCGGTGTTCTCCTTCGCTGTCGCCGCCTGCGCGGCGAAGGCGCAGCCGTCGGCGTAGGCCCGCGCCGTCTCGGCGGCGACGGTCACGCGGACGACGTTCTCGGTCTCGGCCGTGGCCGCCGCATCGGCCTTGGCCGCCTCGATCGAGCGGCGGATGCGGCCGAAGAGGTCGACCTCGTAGCTGACGTTGAACGCGCCGGCGCCGAGCCAGGCGGGCTCCGCCTTGCCGCCGCTGAGCGCCGCGAGAAGCTGCTGCGAGCCGGCCTTGCCCCAGGCGTCGCCGGCGGAGAGCTCGGTGGTCGGGAAGAGCCCGGCCCTGGCCTGCGCCAGCACGCCCGAGGCGCGCAGCAGATTGGCGGCGGCGACCTTGAGGTCCTCGTTGTTGGTCAGGGCTTCCTGCACCAGTCCGTCGAGGGTCGGATCGTCGTAGAGACGCCACCAGTCGGCCGGCGGCGCCTCGGCGGTCGCGATGCGGGGCGTGGCGGAGACGAACGGCGCGGCCGCCGCCGACGGGGTATCGGGCGCGCGGTAGTTCGGTCCGACCGCGCAGGCGGCGAGCGCGAGCGCCGCCGGCGCGGACGCCAGGAACCCGGCGCGCCTCATTCGGCCGGCTCCGGCTTGGGGCGGTACCTCGGTTTCGGCAACCGGTCGGAGACCGCGCGGAACACGACGTAGAAGGTCGGCGTGAAGACGAGGCCGAAGAAGGTCACGCCGATCATGCCGAAGAACACCGCCACCCCCAGCGCCTGGCGCATCTCGGCCCCGGGACCGCTGGCGAAGGCCAGCGGCGCGACGCCGAAGATGAAAGCGAACGAGGTCATCAGGATCGGCCGAAGCCGCGTGTGGGCGGCGCTGGCGGCCGCTTCGTGGCGCTCCATCCCATGGTCCATCTCGGCCTGGCGCGCGAATTCTACGATCAGGATCGCGTTCTTGGCCGCCAGCCCGATCAGCACGATCAGCCCGACCTGGGTCAGGATGTTATTGTCCATGCCGCGCAGGCTGACCCCGCTCATGGCGGCCAGCAGGCACATCGGCACGATCAGGATCACCGAGAACGGCAGCGTCACGCTCTCGTAGAGCGCGGCCAGCACCAGGAAGGCGAACACCACCGCCATGACGAAGACCAGACCGCCGCTGGCGGCGCTCTTCTCCTGCAGAGCCAGGTCGGTCCATTCGTAGCCGAAGCCGTTCGGCAGCGCCTTCTGGGCGGCGGCCTCCATCGCCGCGATGCCCTGCCCGCTCGACTTGCCCGGCGCCGTGCCGCCCTGGATCTCGGCGCCGGGATAGAGGTTGTAGCGCAGCACCCTGTAGGGCCCGGTCGTGCGCTTGATGTTCACGAACGCGCCCAGCGGCACCATCGCGCCGGACGCCGAGCGCGTCTTCAGCTGGCCGATCGCCGACGGGTCGTTGCGGTAGGGCCAGTCGGCCTGCGCGTAGACCTGGTAGGTGTGGTTCAAGTAGCTGAACGTGTTGATGAACGTCGAGCCGAGGTAGGTCTGCAGGGTGTCGAACACGTAGCTGTCGGGCACCCCCAGCACCTCGGCCTTGGTGCGGTCGATGTCGGCATAGATGCGCGGATTGCGGGTATTGAAGCTGACGAAGGCGTTTTGCACCACGCCGCCGGCGTTAGCGGCCTCGGCGACGGCCTCCGTGGCCTGCTCCAGCTCCGGGTAGGTGTGGCCGGTGCGGTCCTGGATGATCATCTTGAAGCCGCCGGCGGTGCCGATGCCTCGCACCGGTGGCGGGTCGATGATCTTCACGTCGGCCGACGGGATCTGCGCCATCGTCTTGCGCAATGCCTCGGCGACCTTCCCGGCGGTCTGGCCGCGCGGCAGGCGTTTGTCGAACGGATCGAGCACCAGGTAGATCTGGCCGGAATTGGACTGGGTGGCGCCCGAGGTGGCGTCGACCCCGGCGTAGGCGCTAGCCGCGTAGACGCCTGGGACCCGCAGCGCCGCCTGCACCACCCGCTGCGTCACCTGGTCGGCGCGGTCGAGCGAAGCGCCGGCCGGCAACTGGATCGCCGCGATCAGGTTGCCCTGGTCCTGGCCAGGTATGAATCCGGTTGGCGTGCCGACGAGGATGAAGACCGTCAGCGCCAGCAGCACCGCAAAGCAACCGAACACGATCGTCGGAACGCGGACCAGACGCTCGGTCACCCGCGAATAGAACGCGCTGAGGATGTTGAAGCCACGGGTGAAGGCGTGGCCGAACACGACCAGCGGAGCGAGCAGCCCGCGCGCGCCACGTTCCTCGTGGGGGCGCAACACCAGAACGCAGAGCGCGGGTGACAGCGTCAGCGAGACGGTCAGCGAGATCACCACCGTCGCGGCGATCGTCACCGCGAACTGGCGGTAGAACTGGCCGGAGATGCCGGGCACGAGCGCCGCGGGCACGAAGACGGCGATCAGCACCAGCGCGATGGCGATCAGCGCGCCGCCGACCTCATCGACGGTGACGTGCGCCGCCTCGCGTGGGGTCAGGCCCTCGGCCAGCTTCCGCTCGACGTTCTCGACCACGACGATCGCGTCGTCGACGACGATGCCAATCGCGAGCACGAGCGCGAAAAGGGTCAGCGTGTTGAGCGAGAATCCGGCCGCCTTCAGCACGCTCATCGAGCCAACGAGCGCCACCGGGATCGCCAGGATCGGAATGATCGCCGCGCGCCAGGTCTGCAGGAAGACCACGATCACGATCACCACCAGCGCGATGGCGAGCAGCAGCGTCTTCTCGACCTCGGTGATCGAGGCGGCGACGTATTCGCTGGGATTGTAGACGATCTGGTAGCCGAGCCCGGGCGGGAAGTCGGCGCTCAGCTGCTTCATCTTCGCCTTGATCGCCTCGGCGGTCGCCAGGCCGTTGGCGCCCGGCAGCTGCAGGATGCCCACTGCCGCGGCGTTGTGGGTGACGACCTGCCCGTCGGGCTGGCGGATCGCGAGGTAGGCGTCGGTGGTGTAGTCGGCGGCGCCGAGCTCGACCCGGGCCACATCGGAGACGCGGGTGAAGCGCCCTTGTGCGTCTCGCTTGACCACGATGTCGCCGAACTGCTGGGGCGTCGTCAGCAGGCCGAGCGTCTGGATGTTGTACTGGCTGGCGACGCCGCCTGGCCCGAACGGCGGCTGGCCGATGGCGCCGGCCGCGACCTGGATGTTGTGGGCCCGAAGCGCCCCCACCACGTCCTCGACCGTCAGCCCGCGCTGCGCGGCCTTGTCCGGATCGATCCAGATCCGCATCGCGTAGTCGCGCGCCGCTCTGGAGCCGATGTCGCCGACGCCGGGCAGCCGCAGGAGCTCGTCGCGGACGTGCAGCGTGAAGTAGTTGGAGATGTACTGCTGATCGAGCGAGTTGTCGGGCGAGTACATGTGCACGGCCAGCAGCAGGTCGGGCGACGACTTGCGCACGACGAGCCCGGTCGCCTGCACTGCCGACGGCAGCTGCGGCAGCGCCACCGCGGCGCGGTTCTCGGTGAGCACCAGGTCCTTGTCGATGTCGGCGCCAAGCCGGAACGTGACGGTGATCGAGAGGCGGCCGTCGCCGGTCGCCTGAGAGGACATGTAGAGCATGTCCTCCACGCCGTTGATCTGCTCCTCGATCGGCTGGGCGACGGTGGTCGCGAGCGTCTCGGCCGAGGCGCCCGGGTAGCTCGCGTTGATGTTGACCGTCGGCGGGGCGATCTGCGGGTACTGCGCAACCGGCAGGGTCGGCAGCGCGATCGCGCCCAGCAGCGTGATCACGATCGAAACCACCGCTGCGAACACCGGGTGGTCGACGAAGAAGTGGGCGAACCTCATGGGCCGGTCGCGAACGTCGCCGACGACGGGGCGGCCGCCTCTGGCGCCGCGGAGGCGGCCGCGGGCTGCGGCGTGATCTGACCGGCCTTCACGGTCACCGGCTTGCCGGGCCGCGCATGCTGCACGCCGTCGATGATGACGCGGTCGCTGGTCGTGATCCCAGAGCGGATCACGCGCAGGCCGTCGACGATCGGCCCCAGCACGACCACCTTCTGCGCGACCACGCCGCGGCCGTCGACGACGTAGACCACCTGGCGCGACTGGTCGGTGACGATCGCCTGGTCGGGCACGAGCAGGCCCGCGTAGGGCCGCGAGCCCAGGAGCCGCATGTGGCCGAACATGCCGGGCGTCAGGAAGCCCGACGGGTTGTCGACCAGGGCGTAGGCGCTCATCACGCCGGACGCGGCGTCGAAGGCGTTGTCGACGAACGCCAGCCTGCCCGGCCAGCGGTAGTCTGGCTCGTCCTGCAGCCGGATCTGCACCGGCGGCTGGAGCCCGGCGCCGATCAGGTTCTCGCGCTTGTACTTCAGGAACTGCGCCTCGGGGCCGGTGAAGCGGAAGCGGATCGGATCGAGGCTGACGATGCTGGTCAGCACCGTCTGGTCCTGGGTCACCAGGTTGCCCGGCATGGCCTTGGAATCAGACGCGCGCCCGCTGATCGGCGCAGTGACGCGGGTGAAGTCGAGGTTCAGCTCCGCGGTGCGCGCGGTCGCCTCCGCCGCGCCGAGATCGGCCAGCGCGGTGCGCTCTGCGGCGAGGCGGGTGTCGACCTCCTGCTGGCTGGTGGCGTGCGCGCCGAAGAGGGCCTGGGCTCTGGCGAGCTCGACCTTGGCGTCGGCGAGCACGGCGGCGGCGTGCCCGGCCTGCGCCTTGGCCTGGTCGTAGACCGCCTGGTACGGGCGCGGGTCGATCTGGAACAACAGTTGGCCCCGGCGGACGTCCTGCCCGTCGCGGAAGCCGACCGCGGTGACGTAGCCCGAGACCCTGGGGCGCACGATGACGCTGCTGGGGCTCTCGAACTGACCGACGAAGTCGTCCCAATCCTCCACCTGCCGCTGCAGCGGCTGCGCCGCCAGCACGAGCGGCGGCGGCGGCGACGGCGGCTTGGACGCGCCGCAGGCGTCAAGCAGCGCGGTCGCGAGCATGGCGGCCCAGAAGCGGCGGGAGATCAGCATACGTCCCCTTGATGGTGCGGTCGGAGGTTCGCTAGCGACTCCCGACCGGGGCGCCAAGCGCGTCCGCGTTCTGACGCGCGGCTGCGCAGCCCTGCCCAGGGCCGCGCTGTAGGAGGCTCAGATGTCAGTTTTGTTGCAAAACGCCGTTGGTCACGCCGTCGCTTTCGCCGCCCGCGGCTGGCCCATCAACGCCGGCTGGAAGATCAGCGCCGAGACCAGCGTCCAGACCAGCGAGATCATCAGCAGCTTGCCCATGCTCGCGGTTCCCGGATGGCTGGAGAGCCAGAGGCTGCCGAAGCCGGTCGCGGTGGTCAGCGCCGAGAAGAACACCGCACGCGCCAGGCTCGACGTCAGGAGGTGCGAGCCGCCCGCCCGCCATGACATCACGAAGTAGATGTGGAACGCCACGCCGATGCCGAACAACAGCGGCAGGGCGATGATGTTGGCGAAGTTGAGCGGCTGATTGATCAGCACGCAGCTGCCCAGCGTGAGAAGGCCGGTGAGCACGATCGGGGCCATGGTGATCGCCACGTCCCGCACCCTGCGCAGCACCAGGAAGAGCAAGGCGGTGATGGCGACAAATGACAGCGCGCCCGCTTCGAGGAACGCGGCGACGACGACGCGGCCACCCTCGCGGATGCCGATCGGCGTGCCGGTGGCGTCGGGCGCGACCTTGGCCACCGCATCGATGAAGCGGCCGAGCACGACGTTGTCGTTCGCATCGCCCTTCGGCGTGACCGAGACCCGCGCGCGTCCGTCGGGCGTGGTCCAGTCGGCGACGAGGTCGGCCGGCAGCGTCTGCAGCGTGACCGGCTCGGCGGCGAGCGTGAACTGGATCTGGGTGAGCAGAGTCGCAAACGGGGTCATGAGCGCGGTCTGCGCCTGGGCGCGCTGTTGCGGCGAGCCTTGCGCCAGCCGCTCGAGTGCGGCGGCGAGCCGGCGCGCCTGCGCCGCCGCCGGGTCCGGCCCGCCCGCGACGCCGCGCAGCGACGCCGCCGTAGCCGAGAGACTCTGGACCAGCTCCGCGTCGCTCGGGGGCGGGCTGGCCACGAGCGGGTTGAGGGCGATGCCGAGCAGGTTGTTCGCATCGGAGATGATCGCGAGCTTGGCCGGCTGCTCGGTCGGGACGAAGTCGGCCAGCGTGCGTGCGCCGGCGACCTGCGGCAGCGTCGCGAGGCGGGCGGCTAGCGCCTGGGCGGCCGCCAGATTGGGTCGCACGACCTCCAGCGTGTCGGGCGAGGAATCGGCGTCGGCCATAAGCGCCAGCAGGGTCGAGACCGACTCGGTCTTCGGATCGCGCAGGTGGATCGGGTTGAAGTCGAACCGGAGCAGCGGCAGCAGCGCCGCGCAGGCGGCGGCCGCGATCACGAAGCCGGCCAGCACCCGACGCCGGCGCCCGAGCACGAACGTATCGATCCGGCTGACGCCCTCGGGCGGCGGCTCGAGATGCGCCGCGGGCGGCGACAGAAGCGCGATCAGGGCCGGCAGCAGGGTGAGGTTGAGGACGAGCGCGATGATCATCCCCGCGCCAGCGATCACGCCGAGCTGCGAGACGCCGTAGTAGTCGGTCGGCGCGAACGCCAGGAAGCCTGCGGCGATCGCGAACGCCGCCAGCGTGATCGGCCGACCCATCGCGAGCGCCGCGAGCTGCAGCGCCTGGCGCGTGGTGACGCCCGGCTCGTGCTCAGAGCGGTAGCGCACGCTCAGCTGGATGCCGAAGTCGATCCCGAGGCCGACGAAGAGCGGGATGAAGGCGATCGAGATCACGTTGAAGGTTCGGTAGATCAGGAGCCCCATCGCCGCGGCCGCAACGAGGCCTGCGAAGGTGGTGACGAGGATAGCGGCGATCACCTTGGCCGAGCGGACCGCGAGCCAGAGCATCAGGATGATCGCGGCGATGGCGACCACCGTGATCGGCAGCGCGCGCTCGGCGAGGCTTCCGAACTCCTCGTCCTCAAGCGGCGTCGGGCCGGTGAGGCGGACCGTCGCGCCGTGGGCGGCATCGAGCGCAAGGGTCCGGGCGTCGGCGCGGATAGCGTCGCTGGCCTCGGCGCCCGGCTCGAGCTGGGCGTAGTCGAGCTTGGGATTGACGAGCAGGATCTTGCGCAGCTCGCGCTTGTCGACCTTGCCGCCGCCGACCAGCGCGCGCCAGGAGAAGAACGCCGGCTTGCCGGCCTCGAGCGCCTCGAGGGCGTCGGCGAGCTTCGTCATCGGCGCCTGCAGGCTCGAGAGCGAGGCCTGTCCGGCGCCGACGCCCTGCAGGGCGGTTCCGAGCGAGCTCATCAGGCCGCGCAGCGACGGATCGGCCGCCATGGGCCCCAGGAACGGCTCGGCGGCGATCAGGCGGTCCATGTTCGACTTCACGTCCGCGGTCGGCGCGAACAGCAGCCCTTCCTTGGCCCAGAAGTCGCCGCCGTCGGGGCGGCGCACCGATGTGAAATGGGTGGGATCGGCGGCGAGCTTATCGCTCAGCTTCTGCGCGGCCTCCTCCGCCAGCTCGGGCGTCGCGCCATCGATCACGACGACGATCTGGGTGTCGGACGACGGGAACAGCCTCGCGAACGCCGCCTCGGCCTGGCGGTAGGGCAGCTTGGGCGAGAGCAGGTCGTCGGTGTTGGTGTTGAGCGAGAAGTGGCCCGCGACGAACAGCGCCGACGCCAGCGCCAGCGCCAGGCCGGCGAACGCGACCAGCCAGGGTCGCCCGGCCACGGCGCCGACGAGGCGCGCGATCGCCGGGGCGCGCGGAGCCGCTGCGGTCACGGCTCCGCCTCAGTGCGCGGCGGCGAGCCGCATCGCCGACCGGTCGAGATCGACCGGCTGGGCCGTGGCGATCGGAGCGTCGAGATCGGCGATCACGTATGGGTCGGCCGCCGCCCCTGCCGCGGCCCGAGCGGCGAGCGGGGCCTGCCCGGCGGACGTCGCCAGCGCGGCTGCAGGCGGGTCGGCCGCGGCCGACGGAGCGGGGGCGGCCGCCGGAGCGCCAGGTTCGTCCAGCGGCGGGAGGACCGGCGTCGCCTCTTCGCCGCGGATCTGCGCCTCGCGGTTTTGCAGATAGACCGAGCGCAGCGTGGCGTACGGATCGGCGGCGCCGGACGTGATCGCCTCGAGATCGGCCTGGGTGTTGGCCAGCTTGTCGAGTCCGCCCACCACCGCGCTGGTGATCAGAAGCGTCTGTCGACCGGGGAAGCGGACAAAATTGAACGGGTTCATGCCGGCGTCGGCGCCGATCCCGATCACATCGCGCACCGTGGTGGGGCCTACGAACGGCAGGAAGAGGTAAGGCCCGGGCTTGACGCCCCAGACGCCGAGCGTGATCCCGAAGTCGTTGTCATGGTGCGGAAGACCGTGCTTGGTCGCGACGTCGACCGTCCCGCCCAGCCCGAACGAGGCGTTCGCGGTCAGCCGGACCAGGTCCTTGCCCGCCGAGCGGAACCGCGCCTGCAAGATGTCGTTGATGATGATCACCGGCTCGGAGAGCTCGGTGACGAGGTTGTGGATCGCCACGCCGAGCGGTCCCGGCGTGAGGCGCTGATAGAGCTGCGCCAGCGGCTTCAGATACTTTTCGGCGACGTCGGTCTGCCGGGCGTAGGACTGCCGGTTGATCGCCTCATAGGGATCTTCCGGCGTCTGTGCGTGCGCGCTGGACCCGACCACCGCGAGCCCGAACCCGAGAAGCGTGAAGAGGCGGCGAGGACGCAAAAGCGGCGGCTCCGTCGGGCTGGCGGGCGACCTAGTTCGCAGACCCCGGCGCGCGACACAAGGGCGCGTCCCACGCTGCGCCGGTGTGTGGCGCCCGCGCCGCGGCGCTGACGCGTCATTAACGTGTCGCGCGTACCTGTCGAAAAATAAGTACGCCGAGGGGGGAGGAGCCGGAATGGCTCGAGGGGCCGGGGGGGCGAAGCCGGACAAGGCGGTCGCCGGCTCGCAGCTTGCGAGGTTCGTGGCGCAGGCGCCGATGGCGCTCTGCATGACCGACGCCGAGCTGAATCTGGTCGAAGTGAGCCCGAAGTGGCTGCTCACGGTCGGTCTGACCCGCGATGAGGTTGTCGGCCGCTCGCTGCACGACATCCTGCCCGGCTCGAGCGACCTCTGGCTCGACAACTGGGCCAAGTGTCTCGGGGGCGAGACGATCAACGCCGAGCGCGTCTCGGTGAAGCTGCCTGACGGGGCGCGCGGCTGGTTCCAGATCGAGGTGCACCCGTGGCGCGGCGACGACGGCGCGGTCGGCGGCGCGCTGATCTCGAGCCAGGACGTCACCGACCTCACCCACGCGCTCGAGGAAAGCAAGCGCTCGGAACAGCGGCTGAACCTCGCTGCACGGCTCGCCAACGTGCACGTCTGGGAGATGGATTTCCGCCGCAAGCAGCTCTTCAAGTTCGGCGCGGAGGACGACTTCTACGAGACGCCGAACACGTTCGATCTGCTCGCCGAGGACATCTACCGCAACATCCACCCGGACGACCGCGAGCATGCGATCGCGGCCTGGAAGGAGCACGAGGAAAACCCCGACATCCCCTACAACGTCGAGTACCGGATCCGGCGGAGCGACGGGAAGGAGATCTGGGGCTGCTCGACCACGGAGGTGCTGATCGACGACAAGGGCCGGCCGAGCCGGGTGGTGGGCGCGCTGCAGAACATCACCGCGCGCAAGGTCGCCGAGAAGGCGATGGCCAGGGCGCTCGACGACGCCGAGGCGGCGAACCGCGCCAAGAGCGAGTTCCTCGCCAACATGAGCCATGAGATCCGCACGCCGATGAACGGCGTCATGGGCATGAACGCGCTGCTGCTGCGCACCAACCTCACCGCGGAACAGCGCAAATACGCCGAGGCCGTGCGCGTCTCGGCCGACTGCCTCCTCGGAATCATCAACGACATCCTCGACATCTCGAAGCTGGAGGCCGGCAAGGTCGAGCTCGAGGCGATCGACTTCACGCTGGGCTCGGTGGTGGAGGACGTCGTCGAGCTGCTCTCGCCGCGGGCGGCGGAGAAGGGACTTGAGATCGCCTCGTTCCTCGACGACGCGGCGCGCGGCGGCTTCCGCGGCGACCCGACGCGCCTGCGTCAGGTGGTGCTGAACCTGCTCTCCAACGCCATCAAGTTCACCGACGCCGGCTATGTGGCGGTCGAGGTCCGCTCGGGCCCGGCCAGGAAGGCGGACGCAACCGCGCTCCGACTCGAAGTGCATGACACCGGCGTCGGCGTGCCGGCCGACGCCAAGCCGCGCCTGTTCCAGAAGTTTCAGCAGGCCGACGGCTCGATAACGCGCAAGTTCGGCGGCACCGGCCTCGGGCTCTCGATCTGCCGCCAGCTGGTCGAGCTGATGGGCGGGACCATCGGTGTCGAGGACCGCACCGGCGGCGGCAGCGTCTTCTGGATCGAGGTCGAGCTGCCCAACGCCAGCAGGGCCGCACCTGGGCAGCGCCGCGCCGCGCACGGCCTGAAGGGCCAGCGCATCCTCGTCGTGGATGACATCGAGATCAACCGGAGCATCTTCGCCCGCCAGCTCGAGGCCGAGGGCGGGATCATGGCCGAGGCGGCCGACGGCCCTTCGGCGCTCGCAGCGATCGTCACCGCCGATGCGATGGGCGAGCCGTTCGACATGGTCCTGATGGACCACATGATGCCGGGCATGGGCGGCGACACCGTCGCGCAGAAGATCCGCGCCAACGGCGCGCTGAAACAGCCGCGGCTGATCCTGGCCTCTTCGATCGGAACGCCTGCCCCGTCTGACCACGCCCACCGCGTCGGCTTCGACGCCTACCTGACGAAGCCCGTGCGCCACCAGGCGCTCGTCGACTGCCTGAGTCAGCTGGTGACCGACGAGGAAGCGGCCGCGCCGGCGGCGCCCACGGCGGCGGCGCCCGCGCCGGAGCCCGAGGTCAGCGGCCGCGTGCTGCTGGCCGAGGACAACGAGATCAACGCCATGCTGGCCACGACCATCCTCGAGGAGGCGGGTTTCAGCGTCGAGGCGGTGGTCAACGGCGAGGAGGCCGTCGAGGCCGCACGCCGCGGCGCATTCGACCTCATCCTGATGGATGTGCAGATGCCGGTGATGGATGGCCTGGCCGCCACGCGCCTGATCCGCCAGATCGAAGGTCCCGCGGGGCAGGTCGCGATCGTCGCCCTGACGGCCAACGCCATGCGCTCGGACCAGGACGCCTGCCTCGAGGCGGGCATGAACGACTTCATCTCCAAGCCGCTCGACCCCGATGACTTCCTCGGCGTCGTTCGCCGGTTCGTGGGCGAGCCGCAAGAGACGGCCACGCAGCGCGAGGCGGCCGACGCCCTCGCCGACCTGGACGACGCCCAGTTCGACAGCCTGATGAAGCTGATGCCCACAGCGCGTTTCCGGGCCATCATCGAGAACTTCCTGACGTCGGCCCAGAGCCGCCTGCAACGGATCGAGGGCTGCGCCCAGTCGGGAGACCTGGTCGGCATGGCGCGCGAGGCGCACGACCTCAAGGGCGTCTCCGGTAACTTCGGCGCGCGGCGGCTGCAGCACCTGGCGGACCGGCTCGAGCGGGCGGCCAAGGCCGGCGACGCGGCCGAGGTGGAGGCGCTCACACCGGAAGTGCGGCGCGCCTCGATCACCGCCTGGGACCTCGTCGGTCGCCGCCTGGCGACGCTGTCCGAGGGCGCCGACCGGGAGGTCGCCTGATGGACCCAGCCGAGGCCGCGGCGCGCCGCGGCAAGGTCGTGCTGGCCGCCGACGACCAGCCCGAGAACATCCTTATGCTGGAGTCGCTGATCGAAAGTCAGGGCTTCACGTTCTTCGGCGTCGGCAGCGGTGCGGAATGCCTGAGCCTCGCGCCCCGGATCAGTCCGCGCCTGATCCTGCTCGACATCCAGATGCCTGAGCTCGACGGGTTCGAGACCTGCCGCCGGCTTCGCGCCATCTACGCCCTGAGGGACGTCCCGGTCGCCTTCCTGACGGCGCGCAAGTCCGCCGCCGACGTTCAGGCCGGGATCAAGGCCGGGGGCAACGACTTCATCGTCAAGCCGTTCGATCCCGACAAGCTGCTGGCGCGGGTCACGCACTGGACGGCCCGCCGAGCGCCCACGTCCGTCTAGGCGAGGAAGAAGCCTCACCTCAACGCACAGGCGAGTGCGCTTGGAGCTTGGTCGAAGCGGGCGCTTAATGCGCGCGGTCTCACTCTACGGACAACGCGATGACCGCTCTGATCGGCGAGCGCCCGACGTGAAGCGACTGCGCGTGATGGTGGTCGAGGACGAAGGCCTGATCGCCCTCATGATCGAGGACATGCTCGAGGACCTCGGCTGCGAAGTCGTGCTGTCGGCGGCGGGGGTCGGGCAGGCCCTCGCCTGGATCGAGGCGGGGGGCGAGGCGGACGCGGCGCTGCTTGACGTCAACCTCGGCGGCGAGGCGGTGTTTCCGGTCGCCGAAGCCCTGGCGCGGCGCGGCGTGCCGTTCGCTTTCACCACCGGCTACGGAGAGGCCCATGACCCCCGCTTCCGCGGGGCGCCGCTGCTCTCCAAACCGATCAAGCCGGACCGTCTGGAAGACGTGCTCGCGAAGTTCGCTGGCGAAGCTTAGCCGCCGTCGCAAGCTCGCGAGTCGGAGCGATCGAGCCTCAAGGCGCCGGTCGGCGTGGCAGCCGCAGCGCGTGGCGGCCGGACGCGAGCGTCAGCCGGTCCTGTCCGCCCGGGAGAACGAACCCCTGCGGGGCGACGACGACGCCGCGGCTTCCAGGCGGCAGCTGGACCTCGAGATCGAGGCCAGCTGCGTCGAGTCGCCAGCCGACCGCGGTCGGACCGTAGGCGCTCTGAATCGAGGCGCGCGCATGCGTCAGCCGGCCGCCAGGCTGCGGCGCCACGATCACCTCGCCGTAGGCCGGCTCGTCCGTGGACGGCGCGAGCCCGGCGAGGCTGCGATAGAGCCAGGCCGCCACGGCGCCGTAGGCGTAGTGGTTGAACGAGATCATCCCGAGCGCAGCGGCGCCGCGCTCGTCGTGGTGCGGCGCGCCGTCCTCGCCGACCGCGTCCCAACGCTCCCACACCGTCGTGGCGCCGTGCAGCACGGGGAAGAGCCAACCGGGACAGTCGGGGTTGAGCAACAGGCGGTAGGCTGCGTCCACGTGACCGGTCGCGGTCAGCGCCGGCAGCACCTGCGGGGTTCCGAGGAAGCCGGTGGCGATCTTCCCGCCTGCCGCTTCCACGAGGTCGGCCAGCGCCTGTCCGACGCGTGTGCGCTCGCGCTCTGGAACGAGGTCGAACATCAGCGCGATGGCGCAGCCGGCCTGGGTTTGGACCAGCGCGTCGCGCCAGTGGGCCCAGGCCGCGGCCGCCGTCTCTCGGCTCAGCGCGGCGTAGGCGGTCGCCAGTTCGCCTTCGCCCAGCCGCTCGGCTACCCGGGCCAGCAGGCCGGCGCTGTAGGCAAGGTAGGCGGTGGCGATGAAGTGGCGGTCGGTCGTGGCGCTCGCCGGTTTGTCGGGCGGCGCGCCTGGGTCCAGCCAATCGCCGAGCTGGAAGTCGCCGACCCAGATACCGGCCTCGTTACGGCGCGAGGCGCACCAGTCGACCCAAGCGCGCATGCTGGGAAACTGTCGCGCGAGGATCTTGCGGTCGCCGTAGGCTTCGTAGAGCGCCCAGGGCACGACCGTCGCCGCATCGCCCCAGCCGACGCCGGCGCAGCCGCCCATCAGGCCCGCGAGGATGTTGGGGACGATCGGCGGAACGCGACCATCCGCATGCTGATCGATCGCGAGGTCCTTCAGCCAGCTCGCGAGGAACGTGCGGACGTCCGCGTTGGCGGCCGCGGTCGCGGCGAACGCCTGGATGTCGCCGGTCCAGCCGAGACGCTCGTCGCGCTGCGGACAGTCGGTCGGCAGGGCGAGGAAGTTGCCGCGCTGCGACCAGACCACGTTCTCGAACAGTTTGTTGAGTTGCGCGTCTGAGCACTCGAAGGCGCCGGTCCCGGCGAGATCAGACGCCACGACGATGGCGGTGGCCGACTCGAGCGTCGCGGCGGCCGGCAGCTCGACCTCGGTGTAGCGGAAGCCGTGGAACGTGAACGGCGGTTCCAGAGTCGCCGGGGCGTCGCCCGCGAGGATATAGGTGTCGGTCGCCCGCGCGTTGCGCAGCGCCTCGGTGTAGAGCCGGCCGTCGTGGGCGAGTATTTCGGCGTGGCGGACGGTGATCTGGTCCCCGGCCTCGCCGCGCACAGTCAGCCGCAGCCAGCCGGTGAGGTTCTGCCCGGCGTCGAGCCGGATCGGCGCATCGCCGGCGCGCGGTGGGACGGTCAGCGGTATCTCCTGGACGACGCGCACGCCGGGCATGGTGCGCGGCTCGAGGTGGGCCGGCAGGTCGAGGGTGGTCACCGGCTCCCAGCCGGCGTCATCGAACCCGGGCTCGCGCCAGCCGACCGGATCGCGGCGCAGGTCGAGGTCGGCGCCGTGGTAGAGCTCGGCCATCCGGGTCGCGCCTTCGCCGCCGCGCCAGGCCTCGTCGGTCGCAATCACGATCCGCCGGCCGTCCGCAAGCTCGATCTCGAGCTGGGCCAGCAGCGCGGTGGTGTCGCCGTAGATGTTGCGCCGGCACTCCCAGGTCAGCTCGCCGCGCCACCAGCCGTCGCCGAGCGCGGCCGAGATCACGTTCTCGCCGGCTGCGAGCAATGCGGTGACGTCATAGGCTGCGAACAGCAGGCGGCCCTGGTAGGCGGTCCAGCCCGGCTCCAGCAGGTCCGGGCCGACGGGTCGGCCATTGATCCGGGCGTCGTGGACGCCGAGGGCGGTGACGTAGAGGCGCGCCGAGACGGGCGCCGACTCGAGCTGAAAGGCGCGACGCAGCAGCGGGACCGGGCCGCGCTCGCGCCGGCCGACGTTGCTGCGCGGCGAGATCGGGCGCGCGCTCCAGTCGCCGGGCGCGAGCAACGAGGCCTCGACGCGCGCCGGCTCGCTCCACGCCGTGACGCCGGCGTCGGTCCGCACCCGGACGCGCCACCAGCGCACTTCTCGGCTAGCAAGCGGCGACGCGGGCCAGTCGGCCAGGTATGGGCGCAAGCTTGCAACGAAGCCTGAGCTGACGGCGTCCGCGAACGCTGCGGATCCCGCGACCTCGATCTCGTAACCCGCCTGCCGCACGGAAGGCCGCTCGGATGCGAGCCGCCACGAAAGCCGCGGCGCTGCGAGGCCGACGGCGGCAAGACCGGAATCGTCCTCGGTCCGCAGATCGCGGATCTGGACGGTGGGGTCGGGGGTATCGGCGGGGGCGGGCGTCGGCATGTCGGCGCCCTCCCCGGCGCGGTGCTTACGCCGCCTTCTGCAGGCTCTTGTGCAGGATGCCGATCGCCGCCTCGCGGTCGATCAGCTCGATCGCGGCGACCTCGCGGGCCATGCGGTCGAGCGCCATCTCGTAGAGCTGGCGCTCGGAATAGGACTGCTCGGGCTGGCTCTCGGAGCGATGCAGGTCGCGGACGACCTCTGCGATCGAGATCAGGTCGCCGGAATTGATCTTGGCTTCGTATTCCTGCGCGCGGCGGCTCCACATCGTGCGCTTGATGCGCGCGCGGCCCTTGAGCGTGGTCAGCGCCTGCGAGACCACGTTGCCGGCGGCGAGCGAGCGCAGGCCGGCGGTCCTGGCCTTCTTGGTCGGAACGCGCAGCGTCATCTTCTCGTGGTCGAAGGTGATGACGTAGACCTCGAGCGAAAGGCCGGCGACTTCCTGGGTTTCAACGCCCACGACAGCGCCCACGCCGTGGGCCGGGTAGACGACGGAATCGCCCACCTTGAAGTCGAGTTCGGTCTTGGTGCTCATGGTCATAAGGTCCTTTCAATCGGCCGCGCCCCTCGAGCCGGGGCGTCCAATCGCTTCTCCTTCGGCGACAACAGCACTACGGCCGCGGAAGCGGCGGCTGCCGTCACGATGGGTTCGGGATCGTCCTGCGGTCAGGACGCCTTCTGCTTCGCTGGCGCTCGAAGGAGAAGGATTGGGGCTGGGTCATGCGACTTCGGTGAGGCAGGCCCCCCACGTCGTCGCCAGCGACCATAGCACAAAACCAAGGTGATTGAAAGGTTTGTGACGGACCGGCATTCGCCCGACGAAAAGTCGCGTCAGACGCGAGACGTCACGAACCCTTGCCCGGCTTTTCGCTGAAGTAGCGTTCGAACTTGTCTGTTTCACGCTCGTAATCGTCGGCGTCGGGGGGCGGCGTTCCCTTCAGCGTGATGTTCGGCCAGACCTTGGCGAAGTCAGTGTTGACCTTGAGCCACTTGCCGTCCGGATCGTCCTCGGTGTCGGGCTTGATCGCGTCGACCGGGCATTCCGGCTCGCAGACGCCGCAGTCGATGCATTCGTCCGGATTGATGACGAGGAAGTTCTCGCCCTCGTAGAAGCAGTCGACCGGGCACACCTCGACGCAATCCATGTACTTACATTTGATGCAGGGATCGGTGACGATGTAGGTCATCAGAGGCTCTGGCGGTCGGGCGGGCGTGTTTGTCAGCCCGCGTGCGCGCTTGTCAATGGCGCGGGACTGCGGCCGCTTGCAGCTTTCCTCAAGGCGCCTTGGCGGGAGCGATGACGCAGGCCTTGTCGTTCGCGGCGGCGTCGATTGCGTTCTCGATGTCGACCATCGCGCGCGGCATGCCGACCATCAGGCCCACATAGTCGGTGACCGACTTGGTGCGCCCGTTGCGGGTAACGGTGACTGCGAAGGCGGGCATGTCGGCCACGCCGCCCGTGTACCTGTCGCTGAAGCCGAAGAAGCCGCTGCGGTCGACGAGGCTTCGCAGCTGGTCCACCGTCGCCGGCGCAATGCGCCACTGTCGCTTGCCCTGGCAGGGAACGCTCGGGGCGAGGTTGCTCTTCGAGCCCGTGAAGGTCACCAGTCCGGCGGCGTCGATCTCGACCTCGTAGACTGGGCAGGACCCGAGACAGACGCCCCGCGCCAGCTTGACGCGGAAAGACGGGTCTGACGCCGGCGGCGCCGCAGACCCCGGCAGCGCCGAACCGGCGGCGATCAGCGCCGCCAGCGCGAGCATGGCTGTTCGGATCATGATTCGCCCTCGCTCGCGCCGAGCTCGGAATAGAGCGCTCGCGCCTCGGCGGGCGGGCCGCGGCGGGCGCCGAGCGCCTCCACCTTCACCGCGTGCAGCCGACCGCCGATCGCGAACACGAGGCCGTCGCCCGGCTTCAAAGCGCGCGCCGGCTTGTCGAGGCGTGCGTCCTGGCCGGCGCGGGTGAGCCGGACGCGGCCTTCCTCGATCAGCCGCGCGGCGAGCGAGCGGGTCTTGCAGAACCTGGCGCGCCAGAGCCAGACGTCCGCCCGGACGCCGTTGGCGGCGTCGTCAGCCACGAGCGCGACGCTGCGGGCGCTTGCGACGGCGCCGAGCCGGGGCGCGCAGCGCGGCCAGCGCCGCGAACGGCGAGGACGGCGCGGGCCCGACCGTCGACGCCGCCGCCCTCGGCGCGCGCGGCCGTTTCGGCTCCGACCGCTTGCGCCAGACCTGGATCGGGCCGCGGCCCAGCGGGGCGTATCCGAGCGCGCGGAGCACGGCGCTGGCCTCCGCATCGCTCCACCCCAGCTCCTCCCGCGCCTGGTCCGAGAACAGCACGCCCTCGCCCTGCTTGGCGGCCGAGCGCAGCAGCTCGTCGAGTCGTTCCAGTTGCTCGACGGGCGCGGCGTTGCGGCCGACCGTGGCGAGGCCGCGCAACGCGATGGCGCGGGCGGGGGGCGCCGGCGTGGGCAGCTCGATCAGCGCGTCCGGCTTTGGCGTCCAGTCCGGCGCGGCGGCGAGCGCGAACGGACGGGCGAACCCGCGCGCCGCGCCTGCAAGCTCGGGCAGGAACAGCGCGTGCGCGCCGATCACGACGCCGAGCTGGCGCAGCGCGCGCCGCTCGCCCTGGCTCAGGCTCTTCAGCTCGGCCTCGAGCCCGGTGCGGACCAGCACCCCGCCCGCCTCGATCAGGCGGTAGGCGAGGCCGCGCGGCAGGCCCTTCAACGCGCCGGACGCCACCGCCTCCTCCAGCCGCCGCAGCGACGGCAGCCGCCGCCCGGCCTCCGCCGCGAGGAACGCTTCGAGCCGCCGAGCGGCGCGCTCACGCGCCGGCTGCGACCCGAGTTCGCCGAAGAGGCGCACGCGCGGGGCGAACGGCCGGTCGCCGACGAGTGTCGCGGCCGCCTCGCCGCGCCAGAGCACGAGCCCGTCCGGCGCCAGCGCGAACGCCTCGTCCGGCTCGGCGGCGATCCGCCCGAGCCGTCGCGCGATCTCCGGCGCGACCGCTCGCTGGGCGGCGGCGCGCAGGGCCTTGGCTTCGAGCGTGGTCGCGCCCCGCTCGGCCTCGAACGCAAGCCCGTTCAGGCGGCCGACGAAATGGCCCTCGACCGTCACAGCACCGTCCGCGGCGACGCCGGCGAGCAGCTCCTCGGCCTGGCCAAGCCCTCGCATCAGCGCGCTGGTGCGGCGGTCGATGAACCGCGCCATCAGCTTCTCGTGCAGGGTGTCGCTCAAGCGATCTTCCAGCGCCCGCGTCACGCCCTGCCAATGGACCGGATCCACGAGCCAGTCGGGGCGGTTGGCGACGTAGGCCAGCGTGCGGACGCTGGCGAGCCGCATCGAGAGCGCGTCGATCTCGCCGTCGGTCCGGTCGACCTGCTTGAACTGGCCCGCCATCCAGGCGTCGGGCACGCGCTCGTCGCCCTCGGTCAGATGCTCGAACAGCGTTCCGACAAGCCGGACGTGGTCTTCCAGCGTGGTCTTGCGGAAGTCGGGCGTCTGGCAGGCCTCCCAGAGCCGGTGCAGCGCGGAGCGGTCGCGAGCGCGGTCGGCGACCTTCTCGTCGGTGGCGAGCTGGCGCAGGGTGGTCTCGTCGAGCGCCTCCTCGGAGGCCTTCAGCCCCTCGCGCGGCGCCGGCGCGGCCAGCGAGCGCGTCAGCTCGGGCAACGAGGCGAAGTCGAGCCGCGCGTTGCGCCAGAGCGCCTGCGTCACCGGCTCGAAGCGGTGCTCCTCGACCTGCGCCACGACGTCATCGTCCATCGGTTCGCAATGGCCGGTGACGCCGAACGTGCCGTCGCGGCGGAAGCGCCCGGCGCGGCCGGCGATCTGGGCGACTTCGTGCGGATAGAGCGGCCGCGTGCGCCGGCCGTCGAATTTCGCCAGGCCCCCGAAGGCGACGTGGCCCAGGTCCATGTTGAGACCCATGCCGATCGCGTCGGTGGCGACCAGGAAGTCGACCTCGCCCGACTGGTAGAGCTCCACCTGGGCGTTGCGGGTGCGGGGCGAAAGGTTGCCCATCACCACCGCCGCGCCACCGCGCTGGCGGCGGATCAGCTCGGCGATCGCGTAGACCTCGGCGGCCGAGAAGGCGACCACGGCCGTGCGGCGCGGCAGCCGGGTGATCTTCTTCGGCCCCTCGTAGCTGAGCTTGGAGAACCGTTCCCGCGTAGCGATCTCGACGCCCGGCAGCAGCCGGCGGATCAGCGGCGCCATGGTCGAGGCGCCGAGGAACATGGTCTCGTACCGGCCGCGCGCGCCGAGCAGCCGCTGTGTGAAAACGTGTCCGCGCTCGGGGTCGGCGCAGAGCTGGATCTCGTCGACGGCCAGGAACTCGACCTCGCGCCCCAGCGGCATCGCCTCGACCGTGCAGACGAAGTAGTGCGCCCGAGGCGGGACGATCTTCTCCTCGCCGGTGATCAGCGCGACCGATCGCGCGCCGCGGGCCGCGGCCACGCGATCGTAGATCTCGCGCGCCAGCAGTCTCAGCGGCAGGCCGATCATGCCCGAGGCGTGGCCGAGCATGCGCTCGACCGCCAGGTGCGTCTTGCCGGTGTTGGTCGGGCCAAGCACCGCGACGACGCGGGATGGCGCGAGCCCGGTGGGGCGATCGCTCATGACCCATGATTTGGGGGAAGACTCGGCCGCTGGCAATCGCTGCGCCGCGCCAGGGTTAGAGCACGATGCGGCCAGGCGGGAACCGCCTGACCATCTTGAATCGTGCTCTAGGTTCAAGAAGTTGCAGCGCACTCGAACCGCAAACGCGACCCCGCTTGGCTGAACGCGCTCCAGCGTGACCGATCGTTAACGTGACGAAATGTCATCGATTACGTAATCAGTTACACAAGTGGAGCTCCCGATGTCGGACTTCGTTGAGTCGCTTGGTCTGCCGCTGTTCGCGCACCGCCTGCGCCGCCTCTCCGAGACCCTGGTCGAAGGCGGCCGTCAGTGGCTGCCGGAGGCAGGCGTCACTGCGCCGCCCAAGGCGGGCTCGACGCTCCTGCTGCTGGCCGAAGCCGGACCGCTCACTGTCACCGAGATCGCCACGCGGCTGCGGCTGACCCACCCGCTGATCATCAAGCTGACCCGGCGGCTTTCGGAACTCGGCCTGGTGCGCATCGAGCAGGACGCCCGCGACGGTCGGCGACGGCCGGTGTCGCTCACTCCGGAGGGGCGGCGGCAGGCGGCGCTCCTCGTCGACGTGAACCGCCGGCTGGCGCTCGTCTACCAGCAGATCTTCGACACGGCCGGCGTCGACGGGTTTGCCGCCGTTGTCGCGATCGAACGCGTTCTGGCCGACCGGGATTTCTTGCAACGCCTGGCCGAGACGCCGCACGCCCCCGCCCCCACAGGAGACGCCAAATGCGCCGAAGAACCCTGATCCTCGCGGCCGCCGCGGCCGCCGCCGCGCCGCTCGCGGCCGCCGCCACGGCGCAGCGGCATGGGCTATCCGGCCCGCCGCGGTGGCGCGGCGTTCCGGGCGCCTCGCCGATGCTTTCCTGGCGCGCGATGCCCGCCGTCGCCGTCACCATCAACGGCAAGGGGCCATTCACGCTGGGAATCGATACCGGCGCGCCCGGGTATCTTCATCTCTCAAAGCCGGTCGCCGCGGCGGCGGGGCTGGCCAGCGTCGGCTCGGCGATCTCGGCGGACCCCTCGGGCAAGAACCCGATCACCGTCGAACGCTACCGGGTGGCCGCGCTCACGGTCGCAGGCGTCACCTTCTTGGACGTTGACGCCGACGAACTACCCGCGATCGGCGCGCCCGGCGACGAGCTGGCAGGCGTGCTCGGCATGGATCTGTTCGATGCGCTGACGCTGACGCTGGACTTCAAGGGCCGGCAGGTGGCGCTGTCCAGGGCGGGGCTGCCGCCGCCGGACGGGAAGACCATCTTCGGATACGACGCCGGCGACTACATCCAGCTGCCGCTGCAGATCGGCGAGGTGATCATGCCGACCCACCTCGACACCGGCCAGACGAACGCGCCGCTGATCGTGCCGGAAGGCCTGGTCGGCAAGCTGGCCACGCATGGCGCGCCGACCAAGGTCGGCACGGCCCACACAGTGAGTGAAGCGGTGGACGTCTTCAGCATCGCCCTCGACGCGCCGGTGCATCTGGGCGACGTGCGTTTCCCGGTGACCAGCGTCACCTATCCGACGTTCGTGCCGATCGCCAACCTGGGTTCGACCGCGCTGCAGACGATGAGCCTCATGATCGATCGCCCCGCCCGCAGGATCCGATTCGTCGCCTGAGGGGAAGCGGTCAGTCGAGCGTGCGCTGGTAGCGGGCGATGGCGAGCGCGGTGACGACGCACACGAACGCGCCGAGCGCGCCCAGGCTCGGCAAGGCGTCAGCGAGGGATTGGCCCTTGAGCAGCGCGCCGCGGACGATGCGCAGGAAGTGCGTCACCGGGATCGCGGTCCCCAGCCACTGAGCCCAGAGCGGCATCCCGCGGAACGGAAAGACGAACCCGGAGAGCAGGATCGAGGGCATGATGTAGAACACCGCCATCTGCATCGCCTGCAGCTGCGTCCTCGCGACGGTCGAGATCAGGAAGCCGAGCGCCAGGCTGCCGACGATGAAGAGAAGGACCCCGGCGGCGAGGCCGGGCCAGCCGCCCTGCATCGGCACCTGGAACAGCGCCTTGGCGAGCAGCAACACGATCGCGGTCTGGATCAGCCCGACGATGACATAGGGCGCCAGCTTGCCGACCATCACCTCCAGCGGCTCGACCGGCGTCGAGAGCAGGAACTCCATCGTGCCGCGCTCGCGCTCGCGGGTAACCCCCAGCGCCGTCATCATCACCAGCGTCATCGAGAGGATCACGCCCAGCAATCCGGGTACGACGTTGTAGGCGCTGATGGCGTCGGGATTGTAGCGGTTGTGGACGACGATCTGGAACGGCTGGCTGACGGTCGCCCGCGCCGCCGGAAGGCCGGCCAGGTCGCGCTGGAGCGCCTGCGCCGGCAGTCCGGCCAGCGCCGCCACGGCGCTCGACGTCGCGGTCGGATCGCTGGCGTCGGCCTCGACCAGGATCTGCGGGTCGTCGCCGCGGATCACCCGCCGGGTGAAGTCGCCGGGGATCGTCACCGCGAACTGGACCCGGCCCTTGCGCAGCAGCGTATCGAGGTCGGCCGGCGAGCGGACCACCTCGGTGACGTCGAAGAAGGCGCTGTTGCGCACGGCCGCAAGCACGGAACGGGCGAACACCGTGTCTTCCTGCACCAGCACCGCCGTCGGCAGGTGGCGGGGCAGGTCGTTGATCGCGTAGCCGAACAACAGCAGCTGCACGACCGGCAGCACCAGGATCATCGCGTAGGTCAGCCGATCGCGGCGAAGCTGGGTGAACTCCTTGATCAGCACCGCCAGCGCGCGCGAGGGCGAGAAGAAGCTCATGCGGTGTCCGCGCCGACCGCGTTCATCAGGTGGATGAAGACGTCCTCGAGCGTCGGCGTTTCTTCGCGCCAGGTGAACGGCGCGCGGCGGTAAGGCGCGATGGCGGCCTCCAGCGCGGCGCGGTCGGGGCCGGCGACATGCAGCACTTGGCCGAAAGGCGCGGCGGTCTCCACGCCCGGCCGCGCGGCGATCTCCTGCGCCAGGCGGCCGACGCCCTCGCCCTCGCCGATGAAGGTGACGAGCCGTGCGCCGGCCAGCACCTCGGCCACGGTCCCTCGAGCCAGCAGGCGGCCGCTGAGGATGTAGGCGATCTCGTGGCAGCGCTCGGCCTCGTCCATGTAGTGGGTGGAGACGAGGACGGTGAGCCCGCGGTCGGCGAGGCGATGAATCTGGTCCCAGAAGGTCCGCCGCGCCCTCGGATCGACGCCGGCAGTCGGCTCGTCGAGCAGCAGCAGCTGCGGATCGTGCAGGGTCGCGCCAGCGAGCGCCAGCCGCTGCTTCCAGCCCCCCGAGAGCGCGCCGGCGAGCTGGTCGCGCCGCTGCGTCAGCCCGAGTCCGTCGAGCGCGGCCCTCACCCGCTCGCGCCGGCGGTCGAGGCCGTAGACGCGGGCGATGAAGGCGAGGTTCTCCTCGATCGTCAGGTCCTCGTAGAGCGAGAACCGCTGCGTCATGTAGCCGGTGCGACGCTTGATCTCGTCGGACTGGCGGCGGATGTCGAAGCCGAGGCAGGTCCCTTCGCCGGCGTCAGGCGTCAGCAGGCCGCAGAGCATCCGCAGGGTCGTGGTCTTGCCCGAGCCGTTGGGCCCGAGGAAACCGCAGATGCGGCCGGTCTCGAGTCTGAGTGCGGCGCCGTCGACCACGGTCTTGTCGCCGAAGCGCTTGCTGAGCCCGCTGACGTCGATGGCGAGCGTCACGGCGCAGCACCGAGCGGGTCGACGTCGACCGGCAGTCCGGGGGTGAGACCCCGAGGATCCGACGGGCGGGCTTCGACGAGGAACACCAGTCGGTCGCGCGACTGCAGGCTGTAGATCACGGGCGGCGTGAACTCAGGGCGGGGGCTGACATAGTTGATGACGGCGGTCAGCCCGGCCGGGCAGCCGTCGCACGAGAACCGCACGCGCCGGCCGATGCGGTAGCGGGCCACCTGCCGCTCCGGCGCGAAGAACCGCAGCCGCACGCGATCGTCGGGCAGCAGGGAGACCACCGGCTGGTTCGCCGCGGCCCATTCGCCCGTCTGGAAGAACACGTCCTCGATCCGGCCGGCGGTCGGCGCGACCGGCGTGGCCTGGTCGAGCCGGGCCGCGGCGTCGGATCGGCGTCCTTGCGCCTCGCCGAGCTGACCGCCCGCGCCGCCCACCTGCGCCGCCGCCGCCGCCGCCTGGCGCTCGGCCGCCGTCACCGCCGCATGCGCCGAGTCGGCTTCCGCCTGCGCCTTCTGGGCGTCCTGGATCGCCTCCGCGCCGTGGCCGAGCGCGACCAGCCGCGCGGCGCGGGCGGCCTCACGATCGGCCTCTGCGGCGTTGGTCCGCGCGGCGGCGACATTCGCGGCGAGCTGCGCCCTGGTCGCCTCGGCGGCGCTCACGGCCGAGCGCGCCTGGACGATCTGGCCGGCCGCCTCCGCCTGCGAGGCCACGAGCGTTCGTGTGTCGACAACGAACAGCGGCGCACCCGCCAGGACCCGGTCGCCGCGCTCGACGGACATCCGTTCGATCGCGCCCGATATCGGTGCGGCCAGATAGAGTGGTTCGCCCTCGATGTAGCCTGAAAGCTTGTCGGTCGCTCGCCACGTCGGGGCGACCGCGACGACGATCGCGAGGACCACGGCCGCCAGGCCAAGTCCGCCGACAATCAGTCGCTGGGGATTCATGCGGCCGAGCCCTCGGGCGAGCGGTCCCGCGCTAGTAACCCGCCAGTCAGTTACACGCAACGGTCCGTGCCGCCCCGTCCCGCCGAACGAAGGTTTTCGAGTTGTGAAGCGTCATGGTTAACGGGCGGAACGGGGGTGAAACGAACCGTGTCCGAATCACTTACCGCCCGCGATTCAAGCTTTGTTCCCCACAACCCCTTGTATCTGAATCAGTTTCAGACACTAGACGGGTCGCGCCCGGCCCACCCGAAGGCGGCGGCGACGCTCGACCGGCGGCGCAGGTTCGTCGGCGTCCTAGTCCAACGTCATGCGGAAGCGAAGGCGCCGCCAGCGGCCGGCGCGGACCGCCAGCGCGATCAGCAGCGCCGACGCGGCGAGCGAGACGCCGACGGCCACGACCGAGGCTTCCGGACCGAACGCCCCGCCTGTGAGCCAGGGCGGTCCGGCCAGCGCGACCTTGAACAGGCCGTGCGCCTGGCCGCCGGAGACCGCCGCCCCGAAGACGCCGCCTTCGGTGAAGTTCCAGCCGAAGTGCAGGCCGATCGGGGCCCAGAGACTACGGGTCAAGGCGTAGGTCGCCGCCAGGAGCACCCCGGCCTCCAGGGCGATGGCCGTCGAGCTGACCAAGGTCGCGCCAGGATTCAAGGCGTGCAGCAGCCCGAACAGGGCGCCGGACAGCGTCATCGCCAAGGCCGAGCCGAGCGACTCCTCAAGGATGCGGAAGAGCCCGCCGCGAAATATGAGCTCCTCGCCGACGGCGGACGCCAGCGCGAGCGCTCCCGCCTGCGCCAGGCCGGAAGAACCCGCCGACCCGCCCCAGGTCGCGGCGTGGCTGGCGCGGAGCAGCAAGATTGTCAGGACGAAGAGGCCGGCCCCGAACGCCACGCCGAGCGCCGCCAACGGGGCCGCGGCGCGAACGGCGAGCTCGTCGCACGGACGCCCCTCCAACAGCCGCACGAGTCCCACGTAGAGCGCGAGCATCGCTGCGCTGAGGACGATCGCCGATCCGACGCGGACCTGGTCCAGGAAGGCGTGCCGGAACGCGACCGGCAGAACGAGCGGGAGCAATTGCAGCCCGATGTAAGCGGCCAGCAGCACGACGCCGAACGCGAGCAGGCGCACGAGGGCGAGCCGCCTCGCGCGCTGAAAGAAGGTGACTTTCGCCTGGATCACCGCCCCCCTTGCTCCGCCGCGACCCCGATCGAGCGCCCCAACCTTAGCCATGGCGTGCGGCGTGCGCCAAGCGGCGCGGCCGGCGAACGGCGGATCGCGCCTCGCCTTGACGCGCCGACCCCTCACACTCTATATCGCCGCCTCCCGCGCGGGGCCCTTCGGGCGGCCGCGCCGTCTGCGCTTGAGAAGGTTTCTTTCGATGTCGCGCCGCTGCGAGCTCACGGGCGTCGGCCCCATGATCGGCCACCACGTGAGCCACTCCAACGTCAAGAGCAAGCGTCGCTTCCTGCCGGCGCTCTCGCCCGCGACGCTGCACTCCGAGACGCTGGGCCAGACCTTTTCGCTCAGGATCACCAACGCGGCGCTGCGCACGGTGGACTTCAAGGGCGGGCTCGACGTCTTCCTGCTGGGCGCGCGCGACGAGAACCTCTCGGCCCGGGCGCTGAAGATCAAGAAGCAGGTCAAGGCCAGACAGGCGGCCCAGGCCGCGGCCTGATCTTCCCTGCGGCCTCGATTTGAGGTTGGCTGACGTGCGGGGCGGAACGGAACTGTCGCCGATGCGCGCCCTCGCTCTAACGATTCTGGTCGCCCTCGTCGCGAGCGCTGCGTTCGCCGACGCTCCGGCGCCGCCAACGGCCGATCCCGAGGCGCGTTACCAGGCGCTGCTCACCGCCGCCAAGGCCGCGGCGCCCAACGTCGACTGGGGCCAGCTGCGGGACGCCTACGCCGCCAGGCCGAGCTTCAAGGCGTTCGCGCAAAGCGCGGCCAAACGGCGGATGTTCGTCGCCGCCCAGGCCAGCGATTGCAAGACCGCGCTGCCGGCCGCCCGGGCGGCGATCGAGGAAGCCTACGTCGACGCGGACGCGCACCTGGTGGCGGCGTTCTGCGAGGACGCCGCCGGCGACGCGGCGGCCGCCCAGCTCGACCGCGACATCGGCTCGGGTCTGCTGCACTCGATTCAGACCGGCGACGGCCTGTCGCCGGCGACCGCGTTCACACCGATCGACGTCGACGAGGAGTACGCACTGATGCGGGCGCTGGGGCTCAAGGTCGCCTCGCAGGCGCTGGTGCAGCAGGGCGGGCACGCCTACGACGCGCTGACCGCCGACAATGAGAAGGGCCAGCGCGCCACCTACTACTTCCTGGTCGACCGCGTGCTCGCCGCCGAGAGCGCGGCGCTGGCGCCCGGCGCGGTCTCCGAAGGCGGCCCCCCGAGCCGAACGCCCTAGACGACCCTGCGTGGTTCGAGACGCGCCTTGCGGCGCTCCTCACCATGACGAAGAGCTGCGATCCCACAGACCATCGTCATCCTGGGGAGCCCGCGAAGCGGGCGTCTCGAAGGACACACGGTCTCAGCCGATCGCGGCCAAGCGGATCTGGGCGATCGCCCAGGCGCTGAGGAGGTCGAGCGCGGGCGGGTCGGTGAGCTTCAGCGACTGTGCGAACGGTGCGATCGCGGGGCGACTTTCCTCAGGCGTCTTGTCGAACCCGGCGGCGATCTGGCTGCGGGCCGGGGCCGGCACCCGGGCCCAGCCGCGGGCCAAGTCGGCAGGCGTCACGCGGTAGCGCGCCGCGAGCTGGCCCTCGGACCACTTGCTCATCACGACGCCGGCCCAGGCCTCCTTGGCCGCACCCTCGACCGCCGGCGTCGGCGCGGTCGGGCACTGGCTTTTTGCCAGCGCCATCAGCGCCGGGTTCATGCCGCCGACCGCCTTGCCGATGTCGTCGATGCTAGGCCCCGAGGCGATCAGCGCCGCGCGGGTGGCGGCCGGCAGCGCGTCCCAGATGCAGCGGGCGATGCCGATCCCGGTGGGTGGCGTCGACGGCGGCGGCGGGGCGGCCGGCGCCGGCGGCTGGGCGCGCGCGGCGCCCGCCAGCAACGTCGTGGCGATCAGGGTGGCGGCGAGCGGTCGGCGCATCGGACCTTCCCGGGGGCAGACAAGCGCCACCTTAGCACGCGGGCGCGCCGACGGCGTCACGCGCTTGATCGCCCGCCCCGGCCGGGCGCAGGGTCGGCCCATGAAACTCTACCAGACCATGACCTCGCCGTTCCCGACCCGCGTGCGCCTGGTGCTCTACGCCAAGGGCCTGCCGATCGAGGTCATCGAGCCGCCGGGCTTCCACACCAGCGCCGAGGGCAAGGGCGACTATTTCGCGATCAACCCGATCGGCCGCGTGCCGGCGCTGGTCACCGACGACGGCCACGCGCTGCCGGAGTCGGAGGTGATCTGCGAGTACCTCGAGGACGCCTACCCCGAGCCGCCGCTGCGGCCCGCCGACCCCTGGGGCCGCGCACAGGTGCGGCTGATCGCGCGGCTCTGCGACTTCTACCTCGTGCAGGCGATGGTCCCGCTCTTCAACGCCTCCGGCCGCTCGCGCCGGCATTGGGACTGGAGCCGGATCGACGCCGCCCTCGCCGACGTCGAGGCCGCGCTGGGCTACATCGAGCACTACATCGGCGCCGACGGCTACGCCGCCGCCGGCCGCCTCACCCACGCCGACGGCGCGCTCGCCCCGCAGTTGGTGCTGGCCTACGAGTGGGCGCCGGCCTTGTTCGATCGCCCGAGCCCGATCGGCAAGCACCCGAAACTCGCCGCCTACTGGACCGCGATCCAGCGCGACCCGATCGTGGCGCGGCTGCTGGCCGAGACGCGCGACGGCATCCGGGTGGAGCAGGACCGCGCGCGGGCGGCGGCGGGGAAGGCCAGCTCATAGCGCTCGCAAGGGCGCCCAGGAGTCTTAGCTATCGTCTCACCAAGGTGTTCAGGCTGCGCCGGGCTGCTGACGGCGGCTGGCGCCGCCACAGGATATCGACGTCCGGTTCATCCAAGCCTGCAGGAGGCCGCATGCCGACGGTTCGGCTCGCGCTCGAGGGAGACCTTGCGTCGCTGCTCGAGCTCTTCGCCTGCGCCGAGGTGAGTGCGCACGCCCAGCCGATCGAGCGCGCTCGCGCCATCTGGGCCGAGACGATCGCCAGCGACGCGGCCGACGTGTTCGTGGCGGTCGAAGGCGAACGGGTGGCGGCGACCTGCATGCTCATCACCGCGCCGAACCTGCTGCGCGGCGGGCGTCGGCACGGCATCCTGGAGAACGTCGTCTCGCACCCGGACTTCCGCGGCGGCGGTTACGGCCGCGCCGTGGTCGAGGCGGCGCTGCAGGCGGCCTGGGACAAGGACTGCTTCCACGTGCTGATGCAGAGCGGCCGCCAGGACCCGGCGGTGCACCGGTTCTACAAGGACCGAGGATTCCTCCCGGGCTGGAGGACCGCCTATGTGGTCCACAATCCGGCGCTGGGCGACGTGGCCGCGCTGGTCGCCGCGAGGCCGCCCGGGCGGTAGGGGTAAGGGCCGAAGCGGCTGTGAGCCGACCGTTGGCGCCATGCCGCCACGACCCGCTTGACACGGTTGCCGACACAATCGAGTGCGGATTGGATGCCAGGGGCGGTGTTGACTCCCGTCCGGTCTGAGCGAGGTGGACGGTTTCAATGTCGACGCCGTTGTCTGCGCTGCCTGGCCAGCGTTCGGTCGAGGGCCGTCGCGCCGCGTCCAAGGACCGTACGCGCCAGCAGATCATGGCGACCGCAAAGCATCTCTTCTCGACGTTCGGCTACGAGCGGACGACCATCCGTCAGATCGCCGCCGAGGCCAGGTTGTCGACAGGCGCCGTGTTCGCCAGCTTCGCCGGCAAGTCCGATCTCTTCCTCGCGCTCGTCATCGAAGACCGCGTCGCGGCCTATGAGATCGTCGGCGAGACGCTGCGCGAACGTCTCGAGGACCCCGCCGCGGAAGTAGAAGAAGTTCTGAAGGCGATGTTCGAGAGCGCGTATCGCTGCCGCGCCGAGAACGTGCCCTTCATCCAGGTGGCCATGAGCGCAGCCTGGTCGACCGACCTGGGGCCGGCGATGCGGAAGGTTCTGGCCAACTGGCCGATCAGCGACCACATCTCGCGGGCGCTGGAGGCGGCGGTCGACCGCGGTCAGATCTCGCCCGACGCGGATGTCCCCCTGCTCAGTCAGATGCTGTGGGACTGCGCGCTGGGCATGATTCCCCACGCCGTGTTCGACGGATGGAGCGCGGACCAGCTCGGCGGGCAGCTCTGCGACAAGGTCCGCACGATCCTGGCCGGCTCGCGGCCGCAGGCGGCGCTTCGCTAGCTGGTTGCGCGTGCGCCCCCAAGTGCGTCTGCGGGCCGGGAAATCATGCGCTCGCCCCGCGGGTCCTCGGCCGTTTCATGCCGCGGTGAAGGAATCGATCAGGCCGAACAGGCGATGGATGTCGGCGGCCATGGACTGGACGCGCGCACGGTTCACCATCGTGGAGAACGGATCGCCGACGTAGAACCGGCTGGCGCCCTCGACGGCCAGGAGGAGATTGCCTCGCGTGAACGCGCAGCGCAGGCGCTCGCCTTCATAGGCCTTCTCCAGGGCCATGAGATGCTCCATGAACGCCGGCGTCACGATGACGCGGGCCTCGACCTGGTCGTCGCCGAAGACCTGGAAGACGTGGTCGAACTTCGGGTCCTCGAGACCCACCTCCTGCAGGCCTTGCGGGCGCTGGAAGCCGTCGTCCCTGCCTCCGCGACGCAACACCACCGTCACCCCGCCGAAGGGTTTCGGATAGGCCACCTGGAGGAGCTGACCGCTGAAGACGGTGCGCGCCTCCTTGCCGGTCCCGGCGGTCAGGGTCGCCTGGCAGAGCCAGAACGCCAGGCCGGCGTGCGCGCCGACGAGGAGGTCCGTGAACTTCTCCTCCGTGGATCCCGGCACGAGACGCAGATCGCGGAAGCCCTGGAAGCCGTCCGGCTGGAAGCCCTCCGCAGCGTAGGTGACGCCGAGCGGGCGGCAGAGCGCGCCGATGATCGTGGCCTTGCTCTTCGTGAACACCCCCTGCAGCGGCAGGAAGCCGATCCCGATGCCGAGCGAGACGGTGGCGAAGGCGTATTGGCCTGCGTCGACGGCGCCGTCGACGCCGTCGCCAGCGAAGCCGACCGCAAGCTCGATCACCGCCGCGAGAGCGACCGCCGCCCAGATGATGCGCGACAGCCGCAAGGCCTGCTTGCGCTTGATCTCCAGCTGCTCGAGGACCGGCTCGATCTGGCTCTCGTAGATGGCGCGCAGCCCGGCGCCCTCGAGCGGATCGGCAATGGCCTGGGCCTCCGACGACATGGTGGGAATCTAAACCGACCCTGTCGCGATTGGCTACGTGGACCGCCCCGGGTAGCCGGAGCGCGCTGGCGGGCGTCTCGAATAAGGCGGGCCGCCGCCGCGACAACGGTGCGTGGTTCGAGGAGCGTCCCGGACCAAGTCCGGCACGCTCCTCACCATGACGAAGGGCGGGTCAGTGCACCGCGGCCTTGGCGATCTCGAGCTTTTCGCCGCCGTTGGTGACCTGGATCACCGAGCCGTCCTCGATGTCGCCGGCGAGCAGCTTCTTGGCGATCGGGTCCACGAGCTCCTTCTGGATCACGCGCTTCAGCGGGCGCGCGCCGTAGATCGGGTCGTAGCCGCGCTCGCCCAGCCAGTGCAGGGCGCCGGCGTCGAGGTGGATCGCCATGCGGCGGTCGGCCAGCAGCTTCTCAACGCGGTCGAGCTGGATCTTGACGATCGAGTCCATCTGCTCGCGGCCGAGCCGGTGGAACAGCACGATCTCGTCGATCCGGTTCAGGAACTCCGGCCGGAAGTGCCGGCGCACCGCGTCCATCACCAGCGGGCGCACCGCCTCGACCGAGGTGTCGCCATCGCTCACGGTCTCGGTGGCGAGGTATTCCGAGCCGAGGTTCGAGGTCATCACCAGCAGCGTGTTGCGGAAGTCGACCGTGCGGCCCTGGCCGTCGGTCAGGCGCCCGTCGTCGAGCACCTGCAGCAGCACGTTGAAGACGTCGGCGTGGGCCTTCTCGACCTCGTCGAACAGCACGACCTGGTAGGGCCGGCGGCGCACCGCCTCGGTCAGCGCCCCGCCTTCCTCGTAGCCGACGTAGCCGGGAGGCGCGCCGATCATCCGCGCGACGGAGTGCTTCTCCATGTACTCGCTCATGTCGAGGCGGGTGATCGCCGCCTCGTCGTCGAACAGGAATTCGGCCAGGGCCTTCGTGAGCTCGGTCTTGCCGACGCCGGTGGGGCCGAGGAACAGGAACGAGCCGATCGGCCGGTTGGGGTCCTTCAGGCCTGCGCGGGCGCGGCGCACCGCGTCGGCCACGGCGACCAGCGCCTCTTCCTGTCCGACCACGCGCTTCCTGAGGTCATCCTCCATCCGCAGCAGCTTCTCGCGCTCGCCCTCGAGCATCTTCTCGACCGGAACGCCGGTCCAGCGCGAGACGACGGCGGCGATCTGCTCGGCGTCGACCACCTCGGGCGTCAGCGCGGCGGTGTCGTTCTGCTCTTCCTCGGCGAGGCGCTTCTCGAGGTTGGGGATCTCGCCGTAGGCGATCTCGGAGGCGCGCTGCAGGTCGCCGCGACGCTGGGCGGCGGCGAGCTCGGCCCTGAGGCGGTCCAGCGCCTCGCGCGCCTGGGCGGCCTGGCCGACCTTGTCCTTCTCCGACTTCCAGCGGGCGGTCATCTCGGCCGACTGGCCTTCGAGGTCGTCGAGCTCGTCCTCGAGCTTCTCGAGCCGCTGCCTGGAGGCCGCGTCGTGCTCCTTGGTCAGCGCCTCGCGCTCGATCTTCAGCTGCACGATGCGGCGGTCGATCTCGTCGAGCTCCTCGGGCTTGGAATCGACGGCCATCCGCACACGGCTCGCGGCCTCGTCGACGAGGTCGATCGCCTTGTCGGGCAGGAAGCGGTCGGTGATGTAGCGGTTGGAGAGGGTGGCCGCGGCGACGATCGCGCTGTCGGAGATACGCACGCCGTGGTGCACCTCGTACTTCTCCTTCAGTCCACGGAGGATCGAGACGGTGTCCTCGACGGTCGGCTCGCCAACGAACACGGGCTGGAAGCGGCGCGCCAGCGCCGCGTCCTTCTCGACGTGCTTGCGGTATTCGTCGAGCGTGGTGGCGCCGACGCAGTGCAGCTCGCCGCGGGCCAGAGCCGGCTTCAGGAGGTTGGAGGCGTCCATCGCCCCGTCGGTCTTGCCGGCGCCGACGAGGGTGTGCATCTCGTCGATGAAGAGGATGATCGAGCCCTCGGCCGCGGTCACCTCGTTGAGCACCGCCTTCAGCCGCTCCTCGAACTCGCCGCGATACTTCGCGCCGGCGATCAGGGCGCCCATGTCGAGCGCCATCAGCTTCTTGTCCTTCAGGGACTCCGGCACGTCGCCGTTGATGATGCGCAGCGCCAGGCCCTCGACGATCGCGGTCTTGCCGACGCCGGGCTCGCCGATCAGCACCGGGTTGTTCTTGGTGCGGCGGGCCAGCACCTGGATGGTGCGGCGGATCTCCTCGTCGCGGCCGATCACCGGATCGAGCTTCTGGTCCTTGGCGGCCTGGGTCAGGTCACGGGCGTAGCGCTTGAGCGCATCGTAGCCCTCCTCGGCCGACGCGCTGTCGGCGGTGCGGCCCTTGCGCACGGCCTGCGCGGCCTGCTCGAGGCCCGCGGCGGTGACGCCGGCGTTCTTCAGCGCCGTTGCAGCGGCGCCGCCCTCCTTGGCGATCGCAATCAGCAGGCGCTCGGTGGTGACGAAGGCGTCGCCGGCGGCCTTGGCGTCTTCCTCGGCCTTGGCGAAGACGCTCGCGGCCTCTGGCTTCATGTAGAGCTGGCCCGAGCCGCCCTCGACCTTCGGCAGCTTGGCGAGCAGCGCCTCGACCGCCTGGTCGGCCGCGTCGGGCCGGCCGCCGGCGCTCTGGATCAGCGCGCGCGAGAGCCCGTCCTTTTCCTCCAGCAGCACTTTCAGCAGGTGCTCGGGGCCGAGCTGCTGGTGGCGGCGCGCGAGCGCGAGCGATTGCGCCGACTGGATCGCCTGCTTGGCGCGGTCGGAATAGAGATCGATGTTCATGTCATCCCCTTAGGTAGGCGGACTGGCGCGGGCCGCCTTGACAAAGCGCAAGCCTGCTGGCTCCCGATGTAGTGTGGCGCCAT
>DATKMZ010000117.1:0-4857 GCA_035541575.1 Caulobacteraceae bacterium
CGAGCCGAGGTCGCGCAGCAGCACGGTCCGGGCCCGGATCGCGTAGGCGATCGGCCCCATTGGCTTGACCGCCTCCACCCACACCGCGCCGTGATAGCTGGGGTCCGGCGTGTTGAGGTTGGGCTGGCGCGCCTTGTGCGCCTCCCAGTCGAAGTTGCCGCCGTCGATGATCAGGCCGCCGATCGAGGTGCCGTGGCCGCCGACGTACTTGGTGGTCGAGTAGACCACGATCGCCGCACCGTGGTCGAACGGCCGGCAGATCAGCGGCGCGGCGGTGTTGTCCATGATCAGCGGAACGCCGAGCGGGCGGCCGATCGCCGCGACCTCGGCGATCGGGAAGACCGTCAGCTTCGGGTTCGGCAGCGTCTCGGCGTAGTAGGCGCGGGTCCGCTCGTCGGTCGCGCGGGCGAAGCCCTGCGGGTCGGCCGGATCGACGAACCGCACCTCGATGCCCTGGTCCTTCAGCGTGTTGGCGAAGAGGTTCCAGGTGCCGCCGTAGAGATCCGTGGAGCTCACCACGTTGTCGCCGGCGCGCGCCAGGTTCTGCAGCGAGAAGGCCGAAGCGGCCTGGCCCGACGACAGCGCCAGCGCCGCCGCGCCACCCTCGATCGCCGCCATCCGGTTCTCCAGGATCGCCGTCGTGGGGTTGCCTATGCGGGTGTAGATGTTGCCCAGCTGCTGCAGCGCGAACAGCGCCGAGGCGTGCTCGGTGCTTTCGAACTGGTACGAGGTGGTCTGATAGATCGGCGGCTGCACCGCGCCGGTCGCCGGATCGGCTCGCCAACCGGCGTGCAGGGCCAGCGTCTCAGGGTGTTCGTTCGGCATGTGGGGCTCCCGTCCCTCGTGTCCGAAACACGCTAGAGCTTGAGGGCGGCCGGCGCGAGTCACCGCAGCGCGAGCCGGTCGGCTCGCCTCTCCGCTCGGAGACACGGAGCGAGGTGAGGCGTCCGCCCGCGAGAGGCTTGGTGGCCGTCGCCAGGCGACGGTGAGCTCAGTTCTGGTTGCCGCCGTTCGAGACGATCGGGTCGCAATGGTGCAGGAAGCCGCCGGTGCTCCCCTGGCCGGCCGCGCTTCCGAGGTAGATCCCGTAGGCGCTGCGCGCGTAGCGCCGCTGGTGGTCGCCCGCGCCGCCGTCCCAGTCGTTGTGGTAGGTGAACGCGATCGTCTGCGGCCCCAGGTGCCGCACGCCGCCGGGGAACTGGTGGTGGCCAGGCTGCACCGCCTGCTTCGCGGCGGGCTGCGAGGCGTCTTCGGAGAACGACAGCGCGTCCTTGCCGTAGAGCTTATAGAAGACGACGCCCGGCGTCGCGATCGTCAGCTTGACCTGGATCGAGCCGTTGAAACAGCTGAAGTCCAGGTCGCCGTTCCCGGCGATGTAGTTCGCCGAGGCGGAATCGGCCGGTGTGAACGCGAGCGCGTAGTCGGGCGCGGGCCCGACCTGGATCGTCGCTGCGATTTGGGGCGGCGGCGGCGCGATGCAAGGCATAGGCTCTATCCCTCTCTCGTCTCTTGAGTTCCTCACCAGCGGTAGTCGGCCGGCGTCCGGAGCGCCGGTGGAACGGAACGGGGCGGACCGGAAGGGTCTGATCGCAGGGGACCGCTGGGCGGATGCAGCAAGCTTAGGCGATAGTTCGCCTGACGCAACAACGCGGCGGTCCGGTCGGTCGCCGATGCGGTCGGCGCCGCCTTGGCGAGGACGGCCCGGGCCCAGCCCCAGTCCGAGGTCGCCGGACCCTGCTGGCCGCCCAGAGCCTCGTAGTCGCCGGCGAGCAGGGCCGCCTCGGCCGCCGCCAGGGCGAGGGAGCGGCCTTGCGGATGGCCCGCCAGCAACGCGCGCAGCCGCGCCGATTCGCCGAGCGCGCCCTGCAAGGCCGCGCGCTGCGCCGCCGGCGTTCGCGCGCCCGCCGCGGCGATCTTCAGCGCGACGATCCGCGCCGCGCCGAGACGCGCGCCACGCCATGCCACGGCTTCATCATGCCGGGCTTCGGCCGCGCGCACCTGCCCTTCACAGAGGTCGGTCGCCCGCCGCGCCACGGCGGCGGCGGCCGGCAGCTGGCCCTGCTGCAGCAACGCCTGCGCCAGCAGCTGCAGGATCGGCAGGGCGTTGGCCTTGTAGTCGGCGTTGTCCGGCGCGCCCGCGATCAGCCGGTCCATGTCGCCGACCGCCTCTTCCAGCGCGAGCGTCGCGCCGGTCGCGGCCCCGCTCGCCAGCTCGATGTTGGCGATCGCAGCGCGATTGGCCGCCAGCGCGACGGCCGCGTCGCTGTCGTTGCGGGAGGCCGAAATCAGATCCTCGTAGATGCGCGCCTCGGCCGCCCGGTCGCCCAGCGCCGCGTCGAGCCGGCCGCGCGCGACCTCGGCGTCTGCGAGCCAGGCCAGGATCTGCGATTCATCCCAGGCGCGCTCGCGCTTGCCGGGCGCCGCGGCGGCCAGGCGACGGCTGACGGCCAGAGCATCCTCGAAGTCGTGGGCGGCCTCCGCGGCGCGTCCCTGCCGCAGCAGCGCGACGCCGAGATCGGTGTCGGCCTCGGCGACCTCGGCCTGCCAGTCCGGATCGGCGGGGGCCAGCGCGACCAGCTGGCGGGCGAGCGTCTGGTAGGTCCGAAATTGCTCGAGCGCAGTCGCCGTCTCACCGCGCTGGAGCGCCACCTCGCCGATGTAGGCGGCGCTCTGGGCGTGGTTGAAGATCGCCTGCGGGTCGCGCGGTCGTCGCTTCAGGATCTCGCCGGTGCTCTTGGCGGCCTGCTCGAACAAGGTCAGCGCCGCCGGCAGATCTCCGCGCTGCTGCTGGATGTCGCCCAGCAGGTGCAGCACGCGTGCGTGGCGACCGAGGGAGTCGGCGTCGAGGCTGCGATCGTGTTCGGCCGCGTAGTAGGCCTGCGCCTTCCCGCCGATCGCGTCCAGGATGTCGAGCCGCCCGGCTGGCTGCAGCTTGGCGCGCAGGTCGCCGATCATGAACTCGATCAGGCCCTCGGCCTGCGCGCGCTCGGCCCGCGCCTGGTCGCGCTCGCCGATCGCCATGAACGTCAGCGCCCCCATCGCCGCCGCCACTGCAGCGGAGAACCCGGTGAGCACGACCAGCTGCCGGTTCCGCCGCTGCGCGTCGCGCTGGACGATCTCGTCGAGCTCGAGGTCGAGCACGCCGGCGACGAGCTTCAGCAGCGCCGCATGGAGCCCGTCCTTGCCTGGTCTGAGGTCGGCGGCGATCGGCTCGCGGCGCTCGCCGTCGGCGCGCTGGCGCAGCGCCGGCGGGAAGCACTCGTCTGCCTCGCCGCCCGCACGCTCGGAGGCGAACGGCTCGCCCGCGACGATGACGGCGAATACGTTCTCCTCGCCGCGCAGCGCCTTGAAGCGCCGGATCTCCTCGTCGACCCAGGGCGACTTCGCCGCTGCCGGCGAGCAGATCACAATCAGGTTGGCCGAGCCCGTCAGCGCGCGCTTCAGGCGCTCGCTGAGGTCGGAGCCCGCGCCCATCTCGTCGAGGTCGCGGAAGATCGGCCGCAGCCGCCGGGGCGCCGGGCCAGCCGGCGTCGGGCGGCCCACGAGCCGCCGTGGGACATCGTAGCCCTCGAGCGCCCGGTGCAACCGCCGCGCCCAGCGGATGTCGGCGTGGCTATAGCTGAGGAACGCCCAGTAGCGCGGGCCCTCGTCCGGCATGGGTCCCTCCGGCCGCGACCGCGGCGCGGGAGCCACCATGGCGCAGAAGCCAAGCCCTTGTCACCGCACCCGCTTGGGGGCGACGTCAGAGCGTCCGCTTGACCTCTTCGAGGTTGAAGCACTCGATCAGGTCGCCGGGCTTGATGTCCTGGAAGCCCTGGAAAGCCATGCCGCACTCCTGGCCGACCGGGACCTCGTTCACCTCGTCCTTGAAGCGCTTGAGGGTCTGCAGCACGCCGAGTTCGAGCACCACCACGCCTTCGCGGACGATCCGCACCCGCGAGCCCTTGCGCACGGTGCCCTCGGTCACGCGGCAGCCGGCCACCTTGCCGACCTTGGTGATGTCGAACACCTGCAGCACCTCGGCGTTGCCGAGGAAGGTCTCGCGCTGGACCGGCGCCAGCATGCCCGAGAGCACGCCTTTGATGTCGTCCAGGAGGTCGTAGATGATCGCGTAGTAGCGGATCTCGACGCCCTCGCGGTCGGCGAGGTCGCGGGCCTGACGCGAGGCGCGGACATTGAAGCCGAGGATCGGCGCGCCCGAGCTCTTGGCCAGCATCACGTCGCTCTCGTTGATCTGGCCGGCGCCCGAGAGGATGATCCGCGCGCGGACCTCGTCGGTGCCGATCTTGTCGAGCGAGGTGACGATCGCCTCGGCCGAGCCCTGCACGTCGGCCTTCACGATCAGCGGCAGCTCGCTCACCTTCTTCTGGTTGAGCTTGGCCATCATGTCGGCGAGCGACGCGCCGGCCCCGACCGGGGCGGCGGTGCGTTCGCGCTTCACGCGGATGCGGTACTCGGTGAGCTCGCGGGCCCGGGCCTCGTCCTCCACCACCGCGAACGCCTCGCCAGGATCGGCGGCGGAGTCGAGGCCCAGGACCTCGACCGGCGTCGACGGCTCGGCCTCTGCGACCTGTTCGTCGCGCTCGTTCAGCAGGGCGCGCACCCGGCCCCAGTTGGCGCCGGCCACGACGATGTCGCCGCGACGCAGCGTCCCGCGCTTGACCAGCACCGAGGACACCGCGCCGCGGCCGCGATCGACCTTGGATTCGATCACCACCCCGTCCGCGGTCCGGTCAGGATTGACCTTCAGGTCCATCACTTCGGCCTGCAGCAGGATGGCCTCCACAAGGTTCTCGAGCCCCATCTTCTTGGTGGCCGAGACTTCCACCGCCTGGGTGTCGCCGCCGAGGCTCTCCA
>DATKMZ010000118.1:0-28781 GCA_035541575.1 Caulobacteraceae bacterium
CTGGGTCACCAGGATCGCCGAGAACACCGAGGTGATGACGCCGATCGAAAGGGTCCAGGCGAAGCCCTTCACCGGCCCCGCGCCGAACGAGAACATGATCAGCGCCGAGATCATGGTCGTGACGTTGGCGTCGAAGATCGAAGTCATCGCCCGCCGATAGCCGGCGTCGGCGGCCGCCATCGCCGGGCGGCCCGCGTTCGCCTCGTCGCGCATCCGCTCGTAGATCAGCACGTTGGCGTCGACGGCGACGGCCATGGTCAGGATCAGGCCGGCGATGCCGGGCAGCGTCAGCGTCGCCTGCGTCATCGAGAGCGCGCCGAACATCATCAGCAGGTTCACCACCAGCGCGATCGCGGCGAAGACACCGAAGAGGCCGTAGGCCAGGATGATGAAGCCGAAGATCAGCGCCGCGCCGATGGCGAGGCCGGTGACACCGGCCCGCACCGCATCGGCGCCCAGGTCAGCGCCCACCGTGCCCTGCTCGACGACGTGCAGCGGCGCCGGCAGCGCGCCGGAGTTCAGCAGCAGCGCCAGCTGATTGGCGCTGTCGACCGTGAAGTTGCCGCTGATCTGGCCCTGCCCGCCCAGGATCGGCGTCTGGATCACCGGCGCGGATATCACCTTGTCGTCGAGGATGATCGCGAAGCGGTGACCGACGTTCTCGGAGGTCACCTGCCCGAAGCGGTGGGCGCCAGCGCCGTTGAGGCGGAAATCGACGATCGCGGCGCCGTTCTGGTCGTACGATTGCGCGGCGTGCGTCAGCATCCCGCCGTCGACCGAGACGCGCCGCTTCACGACGACGAACTTCTCCTGCCTCTCCTCGCTCGGCAGCACGACGTCGTCGGGCGGAACGACGGTCGTCAGGTCCTGCGCCTGCACGCCCTCGTCGACCATCTGGAACGTCAGCTTGGCGGTCTGCCCGACGACGCTCTTCAGCTTCTCGGGATCGCTTTCGCCAGGCGCCTCGATGGCGATGCGGTCGAGCCCTTGCTGACGGATGTCGGGCTCCTTCGTGCCGAGGAGGTCGATCCGGCGGCGAATGATCTCGATGGTCTGGGCGACGGCGTTGCGCACGCCCTGCTGCAGCGCTTGCGGCGTCAGCGCGATCTGGAAGTTCCCGGCGGCGTCGTGGGTGACGGTGACTTCGCGGCCGACGCCCGGCGTCACGCTGCCGACCTTCCCGAGCGCCGTCGCTGCCTGTTCGATCTGGCCAAGGTCGTTGATGCGCAGCGCGACCACGCCGTTCGCGGCGTTGAGGCCCTGGAACTGGATCTGCGCATCGTGCAGCTCGGAGCTCGCCTCCTCCATCAGGTCGTTGAGACGCTCCTGCTTCAGCGCGTTCGCATCGACTTCGTAGAGCAGCGACGAGCCGCCTTGCAGGTCGAGACCGAGATTCAGCCGCTGGTGCGGCAGGAAGCTCGGCATCTGCGCCAGAACAGAGTCCGGCAGCAGGTTGGGCAGCGTGAAGACAAAGCCGAAGATCACCGAGACGAGGACGAGGGTGATCTTCCAGCGCGAGAGTTCGAGCATCGGCGGGCAGCGCGGCCGATCAGGACTTGTCGTTGGCCGCGGCCGGCTCGCCGCGCACCCGCACTTCGGAGAGCATCGACTTGACCACCTTCACCGTGACGTTCTGGGCGATCTCGACGCCGACTTCCTTCTCCTCGACGCGCACCACCTTGCCGATCACGCCGCTGTTCAGCACGACGCTGTCGCCGCGCTTGACGCCCTCGATCATCTGCTGGTGCTGACGCTGGCGCTGCTGCTGCGGGCGGATCAGCATGAAGTAGGCGAATGCCAGCATGCCGCCGAAGAAGACGATCGTGCCGGCCGGACCCGCCAGGAAATCCTGGATCCCATTGGCGGCCGGCGCCGCGGCGGCCATGACGAGGGCGGGGAGAAGCGACATCCGGGCTCCGAGAGGAATCGCGCGGGCCGGCCAGCTCGAAAAAGCGCCGCCCGCGAAAGTTGGCGGAAGCTAGTGGCTGGCCGGCGCTTTTGCAATGCGAGCGCCTTCGCTTAAGGAGGCCGGCATGGACGACGACAGCCGCCACGCTCTGACACGAATCGCCGAGGCGCTGGAACGCCTCTCGCCGCCGAGGGCCAAGGTCCCCGATTTCGGCTCGGCGCGGCTGTTCCGGCACGACCCGGCGAGCGGCGCGTTCGTGCCGGCGCCCGACTTCGGCCTGGCGATCGACCTTCTGGTCGGCGTCGAGCGCCAGAAGCTGCGGTTTCTGGAGAACCTCGCCCGCTTCGCCGTGGGCCTGCCGGCCAACCACGTGCTGCTCTGGGGCGTGCGCGGCACGGGCAAGAGCTCGCTCGCCAAGGCCGCCTTCATGGCCGCGGCCGCCGATCACGCCCGGCTGAAGCTGGTCGAGATCGATCGCGACGACGTCGCCCACCTGCCGGCGCTGTTCGACGAGCTGCGCGGCCGCCACGAGCGGTTCGTCGTGCTCTGCGACGACCTCTCGTTCGAGGAAGGCGCGGCGGCGGCCAAGGCGCTGAAGTCGGCGCTGGAGGGCGGCGTCTCCGGCCCGCCGTCGAACGTGCTCTTCGTCGCCACCTCGAACCGCCGCCACCTGATGCCGCGCGACCACGTCGAGTCGCGCGGCGCGATCGCCGCGGCCGAGGACGCCGAAGAGGAGGTCAGCGTCTCCGACCGCTTCGGGCTCTGGATCGGTTTCCCGCCGATGGACCAGGACGCGTTCCTGGCCGCGGTGCGCGCCTACGCCGTCAAGTTCGACCTGATGGTGGGCGACCTCGACCGCCGCGCGCTGCAGTGGTCGCAGCTGCGCGGCGCGCGCTCCGGCCGGGTCGCCTGGCAGTTCGTGCGCGACCTCGCCGGCGAGCTCGGCAAGCCGCTGCCGTTCTGAACCTCGCGCCGCAGGCCCTCCAACGCGGAGGCCTCCGGCGGGCCTTCAGCCCATCGGCAGGACGAGCACCGGGTCGACCGGGCGGGCTTTGTCGGCGGGGGTCGGGGCGTAGCGGACCTCGAAGTGCAGCTCGGGCTCGGCCGCGCCGCCGGAGTTTCCGACCGAGCCGACCGCCTGGCCCTGCGAGACCTGCTGCTTCATCTGCACGTCGATCTGGTCGAGGTGGGCGTAGGCCGTCACCCAGCCGTCGGCGTGCTTGATCAGCACCAGATTGCCGAAGCCCGGCACCTGGTTGCCGGCATAGACCACCTCGCCCGGCGCGGCGGCCTTCACCGGCGTGCCCTGCGCGGCGCGGATGTCGACGCCGTCGTTGCGGCGGCCGAGGCCTTGCACGCCGAATTTCTCCATGATGTCGCCGCGGACCGGCCAGACGAACCGCCCCTTGGCGGCCGACGAGATCTCGGAATCGGACATCTGCCGCTCGGCCTGCACCGTCGAGCCGGACGGCGGGCTCGCCTGGTAGCCGTAGCCGCCGGAGGGCCTGAGCGGCTGCAGGCCAGGCTGCGACGGAGGGATCTCGGCGTAGGTTCGCCCTGGGGACGGCGTGTAGGGGCGCCTCGGCGAGCCCGAGAGGGTCGTGTCGACGTACTCTGTGTCGATGTGCAGCGGACCGCGATCGCGCATCGATGACGGCAGGCCGATCTGCTGGCCGGGCCTCAGCTGACCGCGATCTGACAGGTGGTTCAGCTGCGCCAGCTCGTCGATGCTCACCGAAAAGCGCCGGGCGACGCCGCTCAGCGTATCCCCGGCGCGGGCGACGTAGGCCTTGGCCACCGGCACCTTGATGATCTGCCCCGGGTGGATGACGAACGGCGCGCGGATGTGGTTCACGCTCAGCAGCGTGTCGCGGGTGGTCGAGAACGAGCGGGCAAGCGCGTCGATGTGGTCGCCGCGCTGGACTTCGTAGTTTTGGTAGACGTCACCGGAGGCGTCGACCACGTCGCCGGCGATGGCCATGCCCGGCGGATTCGGGCGGGTCTCGGTCGGCGCGGCGTAAGCCTGGCGCACCCGCGCTGCGGCCGGAGTCGCGGCCGGCGGCGTTGGCCCGGACTGATCATGCACGACCATTTGCGGGGTCAGCGCGGGCTGGACGGCGGGCGAGGGCGCGGCGGGGGTCGCTGCAGGGGCCGGCGGCGACGCGTCGGCCGACGGCGGGGCGGCAGGCGGCGCGGCGGGCGGCAGCGAGGTCGTGACCGGCGCGACGCTCGCGGCGGTGGTCGAGGCGGCGGGCGGGGCGCCCTGCGTGCTCAGCGACGCGAGTTGGAATCGCGCACCATCCGGGCGCCCCGCCTCGGCTGACGGACCGGGCGGCGGCAGGCTCTGGCTCTGGACCGGCGCGACCGGCGCGGCGAGCGGCGGTGACGGGGGGCTCTGGTCGACGTCAGCGTCGGCGGCGGCGCGCGGCGCGGGCGACGGCGGCCGGACAACCGCCTCGTCCGAGATCGGGTAGCGAGGCTTGCCCATCGTCAGCGGCGCGGGGCCGGTCGTCGCCTGCTCGTCGATCGGGTAATGCGGGCTCGCGCAGGCGGCCAGGGTTCCGCAAAGAAGCACGGCGACGCCGGCTTCCCGCCAGAGATTCCTCATCGGCGCATCCTCACTTCGCGTCCTCGAACCAGTGGCTGGTTCGTACTTAAACACAAGTTAAGCCTCCTTAAGGCCTCGCCGGGCGTCATCCATGGGCGTTCAGAGCTCGCGCGCCACGCCATCGAGCAGGGGTACGAAGCGGACCTCGCAGAGGAGTTCGGCCGGGTACGCCCCCTTGCCGTCGCCGGCGTAGCGCATCAGCTTCTGGACCGGTCCCTTGCCGATCGGCGCGACCAGGACCCCGTTCGGCTTCAGCTGGCGCAGCAAAGTCTTCGGCTCGGACGGCGCCGCCGCCGTGACCAGAATGCGGTCGAAAGGCGCCTGCTCCGGCCATCCAAGACCGCCGTCGCCGAACTTGGTGATCACGTTCGTGAGTTGAAGCGCTTCGAACCGGGCCTCGGCCTCCTGTTTCAGCGTGCGGTAGCGCTCGATCGTGTAGACGAGGCGCGAGAGGCGCGAGAGCACCGCGGTCTGGTAGCCGGATCCGGTGCCGATCTCGAGTACGCGCACCCTCGGCTCCAGGGTCAGCGCCTGGGTCATCAGGCCGACGATGAAAGGTTGGCTGATGGTCTGGCCGCAGGCGATGGGCAGCGCCGAATCCTCCCAGGAGCGGTCCTTGAAGAGGTCGGGAGTGAAGAGGTCGCGCGGGGTGCGCTCGATCGCCGCAAGCACCGCCGGATCGGTCACGCCCTGCGAGCGAAGGGCCAGGATCAGCCGCGCCAGCTGGGTCTCGTGCGTCTCGGTCTGCCTCGCCGGCTCGGTCATGCGTTGGCCCGAAGCTTTGGCGGCGCGCCGCCGAGGACGCCTTTTAAGGCGTGCACGGTCGGCATGTGGGTCAAATCGATGTGCAGGGGCGTCACAGAAATCCGCCCGGCCATCACCGCGGCGAGGTCGGTGTCCTCGCCGACGATCGGCCGGCGGTTGGTGAAGCCCATCCAGTAGTAGTCCCGCCCGCGAAGGTCGGTGCGCTTCTCGGCCATCATGTTGTGCAGGTCGCGGCGGCCCTGCCTCGTCACCTCCACCGCCTCGACCTCGCTGGGCTTGCGGTTGGGGAAATTGATGTTGATCACCACATCGGTCGGCCAGCCCGCTTCCTGCAGCCGCTCGATGATGCCGGGCGCATAGGTCTCGGCGGTCTCGAACGGCGCCACCTCGTCGTCGTGGAACACTCTCAGCGCCTGCGAGAGCGCGATCGAAGGCACCCCCAGCGCCATGCCCTGGATCGCGCCGGCCACGGTGCCGGAGACCGTGACGTCCTCGGCGGTGTTGTGGCCGCGGTTGACGCCCGACAGCACGAGGTCGGGCCGGTGGTCCTTCATCAGCTCCTCGACCGCCAGCATCACGCAGTCGGTCGGAGTCCCAGAGACAGCGAACCGCTGCGGCGCGAGGCGTCGCACGCGCAATGGCTCCGACAGCGTCAGCGCCCGCGAGGCGCCCGACTGCTCATGCTCCGGCGCGACGACCCAGACGTCATGGGTCAGCCGCAGTGCAATCCTCTCCAGCACCGCGAGCCCCTCGGCGTGCACGCCGTCGTCGTTGGTGAGAAGGATCCTCACCGATCCCCCTCGCCGCCGATATGCGTGAGCCCGGGCAGGTAGCGGTGCAGGGCCTGGGGGATGGCGATGCGGCCCTGCTCGTCCTGGTAGTTTTCCATCAGCGCTACGAGCGTGCGGCCGACCGCGAGGCCCGAGCCGTTCAGGGTGTGGACGAAGCGCGTGCCCTTCTCGAGGGCCCTCTTGCAGCGCGCGTCCATGCGCCGGGCTTGGAAGTCGCCGCAGTTCGAGCACGAGCTGATCTCGCGGTACATGCCCTGGCTCGGCAGCCAGACCTCGATGTCGTAGGTCTTGCGGCTCGAGAAGCCCATGTCGCCAGTGCAGAGCAGCACGGTGCGGAACGGCAGCTCCAGCCGCTTCAGGACCGCCTCGGCGCACTCGACCATCCGCTCGTGCTCGGCCTGGCTCTGCTCGGGCGTGGTGATCGAGACCAGCTCGACCTTGTAGAACTGGTGCTGGCGGATCATGCCGCGCGTGTCCTTGCCCGACGCACCGGCCTCGGAGCGGAAGCAGGGCGTCAGCGCGGTCACGCGCATCGGCAGCGCCTCCTCGTCCACGATCTCCTCGCGAACGAGGTTGGTCAGCGCCACTTCGGCGGTGGAGATCAGCCAGCGCTCGTCGGTGGTGCGGAAGAGGTCTTCCTCGAACTTCGGCAGCTGGCCGACGCCGAACACCGCCTCGGCCCGCACCAGCAACGGCGGCGAGATTTCGGTGTAGCCGTGCTCCTGCGTCTGCAGGTCGAGCATGTACTGCCCAAGCGCGCGTTCCAGCCGGGCCAGCTGGCTGCGCAGCACCACGAAGCGGGCGCCAGACATCTTCGCCGCCGCCTCGAAGTCCATCATGCCGAGGCCCGCACCGAGGTCGACGTGGTCCTTGGGCGCGTCGATCTTGTAGGGCTCGCCGTAGCGACGCACTTCGAAATTGCCGTGCTCGTCGACGCCCTCCGGAACCTCGGCGTCAGGCAGGTTCGGCAGGGCGACGAGCCGCATCTCGAGCTGGTCCCTGAGGGCGCTCGCCTGCCCGTCGAGCACCTGGATGCGATAGCGCAGGTTCTCGGCATCGGCGATCAGCGCGGCGGCCGCGGAGTCGTCCCGCTTGGCCTTGGCCTGCCCGATCTGCTTGGCGGTCTCGTTACGCTTGCCCTGGGCGGACTGCAGCTCGGTCTGCGCGGCGCGCAGCTCGGCGTCGAGCCGCAGCAGCTCCGCGGTCTGGGGCTCGAGGCCCCGCGAGGCCCAGGCGCGGTCGAACGCCTCAGGGTCGTCGCGAATGGCCTTGATGTCGTGCATGGAAGACGCCGGAGAGCGGGGGAAACGCCCCCCTTAAGGCGCGTCGGCGGGGGCGCCAAGGTGCGTGGTTCGAGACGCGCCTGCGGCGCTCCTCACCCTGACGAAGAAGGTCGGGGGCTTCTCGGGTCTTCGTCATCCTGACGAGCCCGCGCCAGCGGGCGTCTCGAAGGACGCAGCTACGCCGCCGCGTCCTCTCTCTTCCGCCGCCACTCGATCACCTGCACGCAGAGGATCGAGATCCCGTAGAGCAGGCAGATCGGCAGGGCGAGCGAGAGCATGCTGATCGGGTCGGGCGGGGTGACGATCGCCGCAACCAGGAAGACGCCGACGATCGCATATCGCCAGCCCGAACGCAGGGTGGCGGCGCTGACGAGGCCCGCCATGCCGAGCAGGCTCACCACCACCGGCAGCTGGAAGCAGAGCCCGAACGCCAGCACCAGGGTCGTCACCAGCGACATGTAATCGGAGAGCTTCGGCAGCAGCTCGACCGAGACGTCGCCCGGCCCGCCGCCCAGGATCTGCTGGTTCAGCGAGAACCAGAGCACGAACGGCAGCATGACGAAGTAGACCAGCGCTGCGCCCATGAGGAACAGTACGGGCGAGGCGATCAGGAACGGCAGGAAAGCGTTGCGCTCGCGCCGGTAGAGCCCCGGCGCGACGAAGCGGTAGAGCTGCCAGGCGCAGACCGGAAAGCTCAGCACGATCGCCCCGAAACCGGCCAGCTTCACCTTGCCGAAGAACACCTCGAGCGGCTGCGTGGAGATGAACTTCGACGCGCCGGCCGCGTGCTGGCCGAGCAGCGCCATCAGCATCGCCCAGCTGTCCATCTGGCCATGGCTCTTTGCGCGCAGGTCGGACAGCGTTTGGGCCACCGCGAACGGATGCAGCAGGAAGCGGATCAGGGGCGTTGCGAAGACGAAGGTGATCGCGAACCCGACGGCCAGCGCGACCGCGCAGACGATCAGTCGCCGGCGCAGCTCGATCAGGTGCTCCATCAGGGGCGCGCGAGACGCCTCGATGTCGGATTCGTCGTCGACGGCCGTGGTCAAGACGTCGCGACCTTGGCGCCCGGCTCGGACGGACCCGCGGGTTCAGGAGCGGGCGACGGCTCCCCTTGCGGTTCGCTGCTGGCCGGCTGGGTCTGCAGCGAGGTCATCTGTGGCCCGTCGTGCGAGGCCAGGGCGGCGTTGGCGCTCGCGAGGTCGGCGTTGATCTCGGAGACGACGTCGGCGGCGCCCAGTTGCTGGGCCGCGTAGTCCATCGGCCGGGCGCTGCGCAGCGCCTCGACCTCGCGGCGCAGCTCGTCGAGCTCGGACTGGCGCGCGAGTTCGTCGAACGAGGCGCGGAACTCGGCCGCCATGCCGCGCATCTTGGCCATGAACTGGCCGACCTTGCGCATCAGCACCGGCAGGTCCTTCGGCCCGACCACGATCAGGGCCACGGCCCCGACGATCAGGAAATCGAAAAGCCGGCCTTCAGGAAACATCGATGGGGTGGGCCCTGGCTGGCGCCGCCGACCGCGCCGGCCGCGGCGCGTCGTGGCTAGCGGACGATCGGGTCCTTTTCCGGCGCCGGGGCGGGCAGCGGCTGGGCGGGCTCGACCGCCGGCTTCTCGTCCTCGCCCTTCAGGCCGTCGCGGAAGGCGCGCACGCCCTTGGCCGCATCGCCCATGATGCTCGAGAGCTTGCCGCGGCCGCCGAACAGCAGGAGCGCGATGGCGCCGATGATGATCCAATGGATAGGGCTGAAGCTGCCCATGGCGATCGTTCTCCAAATCCGTCGTCAGACCGGCGACTTGCACGCCGAACCCAACGTCTTCCGTCGGGTATATAGGCCCCCGGCTGGCCTTAAGCCAACAAACCCGCCGCGACTTCAAGCCTCGGGAGGCTCGTCTCCCAGGTAGTCGGTGTGGAACTCCGCCGGCGCCCCCTCCTCGAGCGCGTCGTCATCGCCGGTGGCGACCGCGGACGGGTCGGGCACGGCGAAGTCGGCCGGCAGATCGAGGTCGAGCAGGCCGGCGGCCCTCATCTCCGCCGCCCCCGGCAGGTCGGCGAGGCTGGCGAGGCCGAAGTGCTCGAGGAACGCGTCGGTTGTGGCGTACGTGACCGGCCGGCCGGGTGTGCGGCGACGGCCCCTGGGCCGCACGAATCCGATCTCGAGCAGCACGTCGAGCGTGCCGCGGCTCGCCTGCACGCCCCGGATCGCCTCGATCTCAGCCCGCGTCACCGGCTGATGATACGCGACGATCGCCAGCGTTTCCTGCGCCGCCCGCGAGAGCCGGCGCGGCTCCTCGCGCTCCTCAGTCATCAGGAACGCGAGGTCCTCGGCGGTCTGGAAGCGCCAGCGCCCGCCGACCTCCGCCAGCCTGACGCCGCGGCCGTCGTATCGCGCGGCCAGCGTCGCGAGGCCGGCGGCGATGTCGGCGCCCTCCGGCAAGCGGGCGGCCAGGTCCTTCGTGCTCAGAGGCTCGGCGGCGGCGAACAGCAGCGCCTCCAGCATGCGCTCGACCGCCTCCGGCGCGCCCGCTTCAAGGGTTTCGTCTTCGGTCATGACGTCCGACAGCGCGACGATGTTCCCGTCCGGCATCGTGCTTACACCCCCGCCCTGCTCTTGCGACGCCGAAGGTAAATCTCCGCGAAGTCGCTCATCTGCCGCGCCTCCAGGTCGCCCTCGCGCACCAGCTCCAGTGTCGCCGAGAGCGTCGAGGCGACGAACGAGGCGCGGCTCGGACCGCCGCCGGACTGTTCGAGCGGCGCGACGCCGCTGAGCGGGGTCCAGCGCTGCAGCTCCGGCAGCATGCCGCGCAGCCGTTCGCGGGCGTCCTCCAGCGGCCAGGCCTGGGAGGGCGTCGGCGTGTAGTGCCGCTGCGCCTCCCGGCGGCGCTGCCCGACGTAGGCGTCCATCAACTCATAGAGGTCGCCGGCGATACGCGAGGCCGAGACGATCTTCGCCTCCTCCGGATCGCCACGGGCGAAGACGTCGCGCTTCAGCATGGGGCCGGCGAGCAAGGTCTCGGCGGCCTTGCGCATGGCGTCGAGCTTGGCGAGGCGGAACGCCAGCGCCTGCGCCGCCTCCTCCGCCGGCGCCTCGCCCAGGCCACGCTCCGGCCTGGGCAGCAGCAGCCGCGACTTCAGCCATGCGAGCCAGGCGGCCATCACGAGGTAGTCCGCGGCGAGCGAGAACCGCCGTCGCCGCGCCTCGCGGACGAAGGCGAGGTACTGGTCGGCCAGCCTGGCGATCGAGACCTGCAGCAGGTCCACCTTCTGCGCCCGGGCCAGCGCCAGCAGCACGTCGAGCGGGCCCTCGTAGGCGTCGAGGTCGACGATCAGCGCCTCGCCGCTCTCGATCGCCGCGCGGGTCGCCTCGAAGTCGAGATCGGGCTGGAAGGCTTCGCTCACGCCGCCCACCGTCCTTCGAAAGCGGCCGCGAAGCGAGCGCGGCCGGCCTCGGCGTCGAACGGCTCCGGCGTCGTCGCGATGCGGCCGAGCGCGGCCCCGGCTCGGCGGGCGGCGGCGCCGGCGAGCGGCCTCGCGCCCTCGGCCACGGCGGTCATCTCGGCCATCGAGCCGTTGCAGTGCAGGACCACGTCACAGCCGGCGGCGAGCGCGCGGCGGGCGCGGCCGGCGAAGTCGCCGCGGAGCGCCTTCATCGAGAGGTCGTCGGTGATCAGCAGCCCGTCGAACCCGATCTCGCCCCGGACCACTTCGCGGATCACCCGCCGCGAGGCGGTCGCGGGGTTCCTCGGATCGAGCGCGGCGTAGACGACGTGCGCGCTCATCGCCATCGGCAGGTCGGAGCAGACCTTGAACGGCGCGAAGTCGCGCGCCGCCAGCGCCTCGCGCGGGGCCTCGACGACCGGCAGGCTTTCGTGGCTGTCGGTCCGCGAGCGGCCATGGCCGGGGATGTGCTTGACGATCGGCAGGACGCCGCCGGCGATCAGACCTTCGGCCGCCGCGCGGCCCAGCAACGCCACCTCCGCCCAGGTCTCGCCGTAGGCGCGGTCGCCGATGATGTCGTGGGCGCCGGGCTCGGGCACGTCGAGCACCGGGGCGCAGTCGACGTTGATCCCGACGGCCGCGAGGTCGCGGGCGATCAGGCGGGCGCCGAGGCGAGCGATCTCGCGGCGCATGAGCGGATCGCCCTCGGTGAGCTGGCCATAGGCGCGGCCGGGCGGGTAGCGCGACCAGTGCGGCGGGCCAAGCCGCTGCACCCGCCCGCCCTCCTGGTCGATCAGCACCGGCGCGTTGGGGTCGCCGACGGTCTCGCGCAGAGCCGACGTCAGCGCGCGGACCTGGTCCGGCGTCTCGACGTTGCGCTTGAACAGGATGAAGCCCCAAGGCTGGGCGTCGCGGTAGAAGGCGGTCTCGTCCGCCGTCAGGCGGGGGCCGGCGCAGCCGAAGATGGCGGCGAGCCGGCTCACTTGACGAGGCAGGCCTTCCCGGCCGCCTTCAGCTTGCCGCAGAACGCTTCGGCGCCGTCGTGGGAAAAGCCGGTGACGTAGGCGCGGTAGAGCGTCTTGCCGCCCACCTCGACCGCTTCGATTCGCTGCCCCTTTCCAGCCATCCCCGCCGGCTCGAGCCGAGCTGTGTCGCTCCAGCCCTTCTGGGCGAGCGCGGCCGAGGAATAGGCGCCGATCTGCACCCAGCCGGCCCCGGCCGGCGGGGTCGCGGCGGTCGCGGACACGGCCGGCTGGGATGCGGCCGGCCTTGGCGCCAGAGCCGGCTTGGGCGCCGGAGGCGGCTTGGGCGCTGGCTTCGCCCCGGCCTTCTGCGCGAGCGCGGCGTCGGTCAGGCTGGCGATCGACGGCGCCGGCTTGGCCGCGGGCGGCGGCGGCTGCGCGGACGCGAACGTTGGCGGAGGTGGCGGCGGGTTGGAGGCGGGCGCTTCAGCGGGCGGCGGCAGTGGAGAGCTTGCAACCGGCTGCGGCGGCATCGGCTGCGGGCGAGGCAGCGGCTGCTCGGCGGAAGGCGCGAAGAGCGGCGTTTCGTTTGTCGCCCCGGCGTCGGAGCGGTCGATCACCAGACGCGGCGCCGCGCTGTTGGCGTCGGGCGCGGCGGGCGTCTTGATCTGGGCGATCGGAGCGCCGACGGCCGACGGCGTCTCGCCGCGATGGCGGACCCCGCCGCGGTAGAGCAGGAACACGCCGCCGATGATGGCGAGCAGCACGACGCCGCTGACGATCAGCGTGACCGGCGCCGGCCCGCCGCCGCGCACCGGCTCGCGTGGATCGAAGGCCAGGCGATCGGTGGGTGGGGTGTACGGACCGCGGTCGTCGTCGGACATGGTGAGCACTCGTTGCGCGAATCGCGCGCGTCCCGCCAGTCTACAGGAGCCTCGCCCGCCCCGGTCAGCTCCACGCGTCGAGCTGGAAGAGCTTGCGGTGCTCCTCGATGGCGAACCGGTCGGTCATGCCGGCGATGTAGTCGCAGGCGAGACGCGCCCGCTCGCGGTCGCTGGCGGCGGCCTGACCTTTCAGACCCCAATCGTTCGGCATCACGTCTGGCTCGCGCAGGAAGAGTTGGAACATCTCGGCGAGGATGCGACGCGCCTGGCTTCGCGTCCGATTGACGCGCCAGTGCCGATACATGCGCTCGTAGAGGAAGGCGCGCAGACGCGAGAGGTCCTCGTTCATCTCCGGCGAGAAGGCGACCAGCGCCTTGCCGAAGCCGCGCACGTCCTCCAGGTGCTTGACCTTGCCGTCCTTCGCCCGGCGCAGGGTCTCGGCGAGCACGTCGTCGACCATGTCGCCGATCAGGCGCCGCACCGCCTCCAGGCGCGTCAGACGCTCGTCGAGGTCGGGGAAGTCCTTGCGCACGGCGTGCAGGATCGGCCCGATCAGCGGCACGTCCTCGAGCTCGACCAGGCGGAACAGCCCCGCCTGGAGGCCGTCGTCGACGTCGTGGTTGTTGTAGGCGATGTCGTCCGATAGCGCGGCGACCTGCGCCTCGGCCGACGCCCAGCCGCCGAGCTCCAGCGCGTACTCGTCGTCGAAGTCGACGATCGCCCTCCACGCCGGGCGCTCCAGCATCGCGCTGACCGGTCCGTTGTGCTTGACCACGCCTTCCAGCGTCTCCCAGGTCAGGTTGAGGCCCGGGAAGGCCGGGTAGCGCAGCTCGAGCTCGGTCACGACGCGGAACGTCTGCACGTTGTGATCGAAGCCGCCGTGATCGGACATCTGCCCGGCCAGCTCGTCCTCGCCGGCGTGGCCGAACGGCGGATGCCCGAGATCGTGTGCGAGCGCGATCGTCTCGGCGAGATCGGCGTCGAGGCCCATCGCCGCGGCGATCGATCTGGCGATCTGCGCCACCTCGAGCGAGTGCGTCAGCCGGGTGCGGTACTGGTCGCCCTCGTGGGCGACGAACACCTGGGTCTTCTCCTTGAGTCGGCGGAAGGCCGAGGTGTGGATGATGCGGTCACGGTCGCGGGCGAACGGCGTGCGCGTCCTGCTGTCGGGCTCGGCAAAGCGGCGCCCCTTCGAGGCGCGCCAGTCGGTGGCGAACGCGGCGCGCGGACGGCGCTGAGCCTCTGCCGCCATGCCGCGCCCTCCCTGCCCCTTTGCCTCGATGCGAAGGCTTCTCATATAAGGACCCTGACGAATCCTGAAACGATGACCGCAACAGTCACCCTCTCCAGCGCCGCCGCCCGTCGCTTGAACGCCATCTCCGCCGCCGAAGGGCGCCCGCTGATGCTGCGCGTCGCGGTCGAAGGCGGCGGCTGCTCGGGCTTCCAGTACAAGTTCGACCTCGTGGATGCGGCCGAGGACGACGACCTGAAGGTCGAGCGCGACGGCGCAGCAGCTGTGATCGACGTCGTCTCGCTGGCGCTGCTGGGCGGCTCCGAGATCGACTTCGCCGACGAGCTCGCCGCGGCCGAGTTCCGGGTGAAGAACCCCAACGCCAAGTCCAGCTGCGGCTGCGGCGTCAGCTTCTCGATCTGAGCGGATCGTCCTCCATCGACTGGTACGACGCGAACGCCGAGGCGTTCGTCGCCCGCACCTTCGGGCCGGGCATGGAGGGCGACCAAGCGAGGTTCCTGGCCCACGTTCCCGCCGGCGGCGCGGTGCTCGATGCCGGGTGCGGCTCCGGTCGCGACGCCTTCGCCTTCAGGAACGCCGGCTACGCGGTCAGCGCTTTCGACGGCTCGGCGGAGTTGGCTCGCATCGCCAGCGCCAACACCGGGCTCGCCGTGCGCCATCTGACCTTCGCCGAGATGGACTGGGACGCGGCGTTCGACGGCGTCTGGGCCTGCGCGACGCTACTGCATCTGCCGCTCGCCGAGCTGCCTGCCGCGCTGGCGAACATCCGTCGGGCGCTGAGGCCGGGAGGGGCTTTCTACTGTTCGTTCAAGGAAGGATCCGGCGAGCGGTTCGCCAACGGCCGCCACTTCTCCGACATGACGCTCGAGCGCCTCGGCGACGCGCTCGCGACGGCCGGTTTCGAGGTGCTCGACGCCTGGGGCTCGTTCGACGGCCGTCCCGACCACGCCGGCGAGCGCTGGGTGTCAGCAGTCTCGCGCCGGCCCATGGCGGAGCCCGCCGCGCTCCCGTAAGCTCGGGTCATGCGCATCGCCACCTGGAACGTCAACTCCGTGAACGCCCGGCTCGAGACCGTGCTCGCGTGGTTCCGCGAGGCCAGCCCGGACGTCGCCTGCCTGCAGGAGATCAAGTGCGTCGACGAGAAGTTTCCGGCCGAAGCCTTTGAGAGCCTTGGCTACAACGTCGCCGTCCACGGCCAGAAGAGCTACAACGGCGTCGCGCTGATCTCGAAGACGCCGCTCGAGGACGTGCGCAAGGGACTGCCGGGTGACGACGGCGACGATCACGCCCGCTACATCGAGGCGGTGGTCTCGGGGCCGGCGCCGCTCCGCGTCGCCTCGATCTATCTTCCCAACGGCAACCCGATCGGCACGGACAGATTCAGCTACAAGCTTCGGTGGATGGACCGGCTGGCGACGCACGCCGCCGAACTGATGGCCTATGAGGAGCCGCTGGCCCTTTGCGGCGACTACAACGTGATCCCCGAGCCAGCCGACTGCGACAACCCGCAGTCCTGGATGGGCGACGCGCTCTTCCAGCCCGAGACTCGCGCGGCGTTCCGCCGGCTGAAGTGGATGGGGCTCACCGACGCCTACATGGAGGTCGACGGCACGCCCGGCGGCTACACCTTCTGGGACTATCAGGCCGGCGCCTGGCAGCGGAACCACGGGATCCGCATCGACCATTGCCTGCTCTCGCCGCAGGCCGCCGACCGGCTCGCCAGCGTCGCGATCCACCGCAACGCCCGCGCTATGGACAAGCCCTCCGACCATGTTCCCGTGATGACTGAGCTGGCGCTGGAGGACTGAGCCGCGGAGTTCCGAGTTCGGGAGACTCTGCCTAGTCTTCGCGCATGAGGTCCCGACGGCGACCAATCCCGCTCCTCGCCCGCCCCTGCGGGCGGGTGAGAAGATACGCCACATGAGCGAGTGGCTGCGGCTCGCGATCCTGATCGGGCTGGGCGGAGTCGGGGTGACGCTGCTGGCGACCGGACTCGCCCGCATGCTGGCCGAAGACCGCCGCCTTGCCCGCGCCTTCCGCGCCGGGCTTGAGACGAAGCCCGACGCCGTGCTGATCGCGCACGGGTCGGGGCGCGGCGTCGCGCTGAGCCTCGCGGCGCGCCGGATCGTCACCGTCTGGGACACAGGCGGCTGGCGGATTGTCTATCCGCTCGACGAGGTGATCGGCGTCGAGCTCGATCTCGACGGACAGGTGGCGGCGCGGGCGATGCGCGGCGAGCCGCGGCGGCTGCTCGATCGCTCGACCGGCGCCGAGCATGAGGTGCGCCTGCGCTTTCTATTCGACGAGCCGGGGCACCCCGATTTCGAACTCACCCTCTGGCCGTGCAGACAGGTCAAGGGCGGCCCATCGCGGCCGCGCGAGGCGATCGCCGAGGCCAATCGTTGGATCGCCCGCATCGAAGCGCTGCTGCGTCGCACCGGCGGCGCACTGACCCTCTCCGCGCCGGCCGCGGTCCAGCGGCCCGCATCGCCGCCGCCGGCGCGAGCCGAGGACGACGCGAGCGGCCTGTTCGCCGAAGACGGTCTCGAGGACGAAGACGAGGACGAGCTAGCCGATTGACTCGGCCGGCCCGCGGCCTGACGTCTGACGTCTGACGTGCTTGATCGCGCTTGAGGGAGAAGCGTCATGACCGGCCTCGTCGCCTCCGCGGCGGTGTTTCTCGCCATCCACCTGCTGATTTCGGGGACGCGGCTGCGCGACGCGATCACCGCGCGGATCGGCCAAGGGCCCTACATGGGGCTCTTCTCGCTCGCGAGCGTCGCGGCGCTGGTCTGGCTCGGCTTCGCCTATGCCGCGGCCCGGCGCGGGCCCGACCCGGCGTGGTGGTCGGCCACGCCGGCCACCAAGTGGGTCCAGCTCGGGATCACCCTGATCGCCTTCCTGCTGATCGTGCCTGGGCTCCTGACGCCCAACCCGACCAGCGTGCGCCAGGAGGCCACGCTCGAAAAGCCGGACGCGGTGAAAGGCATGCTGCGGATCACCCGCCACCCGTTCCTGACCGGCGTCGCGCTCTGGGCGGCGGGACATCTGCTGGTGAACGGCGACCTCGCCAGCCTGATCCTGTTTGGCGCGCTCTTCGTGCTGGCGGTGCTCGGCACGGCGAGCATCGACGGCAAGCGCCGCCGCGCGCTCGGCGAGACCTGGGCCGCCTTCGCGCGCCAGACCTCCGCCGCGCCGTTCGCGGCGATCGCGCAGGGACGCCAGTCGCTGAAGCTGGGCGAGATCGGTTGGTGGCGGATCGCCGCGGCCGTCGCCGTCTGGGCGGCGCTTGTCTGGGGCCACCCCTATTTGTTCGGTGTGTCGCCGTTGCCGGGCGCCTGAGCCTACTTCTCCCCGGCGGCGCGTTCGATCCGGCGCGATGAGGGCCGGCCGAAGACGCCCTGGGACGGCACGATGGTGATCGTCAGCACGCCTTTCTGCAGCGACGCGCCAGGCCTTGGACCTTGCGCGATCACCACGTCGGAGATGCGCGCCAGCAGCCGCCGGCCGTCCGCCTTGCCCGCGATGTCGACCAGCGCCTCGCTGGCGACCGAGGCGGCGTCGGCGACGGCCGCAGACGAGGCGAGATCAGCGTCCTGGCCGGTCTCGAAGCCGATTTGGTGCAGCGCGACGCGGCTGGCTCGGATGCTGTCCTGGTAGAACCGGTTCCACAGCTGAGTCGGGGAGACCGGCGCGACTCGCAACGGCGGCGCAGCGCCGTCGAAGGCCGCGGCCGAACCGTCCGGCCGCTTGTCGGTGAACACCGTCATGCCGCCGATTCGGGTCGAGCGAAGCATCACCTCGCCGAGGTCGTTGCGGTAGATGGTGTCGCCACGCGGGCCGGGCGCCGGCTGCAGCGCCCAGATCTCGATGTCGTCGCTGAACTTCATCATCGGCTTCGTCGTCGATCGATCGAAGACGAAGGCGCCGCCGTCATCCAGCGTATAGCGCCCGATCAGGGGCTCGTTGGGGCGGTCGGTCAGACGGCCGCCGAACGCCTCGCGGAGCAGCGACACGGGCGCCCCGGACGCGACCGACGACGGCGCCGCGGCCGATAGGCCGACGGCGCACGTCACAACCATACGGATAGCCGTCAGCGGCGCCGCCATTCCTCGGCCATTGCCCCCCGACTGGGGCGGTTTTTGGACGCCCTTACTACCCCGTAATGTATTGACCGCCGTTTACCGTCAGCGTGGAGCCGGTAATGAAACCGGCTTCCTCGGCGGCGAGGAAGGCGACGCAGCGGGCGATCTCGTCGGCCATGCCAAGTCGTCCCACCGGGATTCCGGCGACGATCTGCTCGAGGACGTTCTGTGGCACCGCGGAGACCATCTCGGTGTCGATGTAGCCCGGAGCGATCGCGTTGACGGTGATTCCCTTCTTGGCGTTCTCCTGCGCGAGCGCCTTGGTGAACCCAATCATGCCGGCCTTGGCGGCCGAGTAGTTCGACTGGCCAACCTGGCCCTTCTGCCCGTTGATCGAAGAGATGTTGACGATCCGGCCGAAGTTGCGCTCGCGCATGCCCTCGATGACGTTGCGGGTCATATTGAAGATCGACGCGAGGTTGACGCGGATCACCTCGGTCCACTGCTCCTCGGTCATCCGGTGCAGCACTGCGTCGCGGGTGATGCCGGCGTTGTTGACCAGCGTGTCGATCGGCCCGAGCTCGGCCTCGACCCGCTTCACCGCCTCGGCGCAGTCCACGAACGAGGAGACGTTGCCCTTCACCGGCATGACGCCCAGCTCGTCGGCGCAGGCTTGCGCCGCGACCTCGTTCGAGGCGTACCCGGCCGCCACCTTGTAACCGGCGGCCCTGAGCCGGGCGCTGATCGCCCGCCCGATTCCTCGCGTCCCGCCCGTGACGAAGGCCACCCTGGTCATCGCTCGTCCCTTCCCTGTGTGGCTCGCCGCGCGTCCTTCGAGACGCCCGCTGTCGCGGGCTCCTCAGAGTGACGAGGAGCCGTTCCTCTCACCGATTGTCGTCATGGCGAGGAGCGCCGTCGGGCGCGTCTCGAACCACGCTGATCCGTCACAGCCCTTCAACCGCCATGGCGACACCCATGCCGCCGCCGACGCAGAGGGTCGCGAGGCCCTTGCGGGCGCCCTGGCGCTTCATTTCGTGCAGCAGCGTGGTCAGAATCCGCGCGCCCGACGCGCCGATCGGGTGTCCGATGGCGATCGCGCCGCCGTTGACGTTCACCCGGTCCGGATCGAGCCCCAGCTCGCGCACGACCGAGAGAGACTGGGCGGCGAACGCTTCGTTCGACTCGATCAGGTCGAGGTCGGACACCTTCCAGCCGGCCTTCTCGAGCGCCTTCTTCGTCGCCGGGATCGGGCCTGTGCCCATGATCTCGGGCGGCACGCCGGCGTGGGCCCAGGACGCGATGCGCGCGAGCGGCTTCAGGCCCCTGTGCTCGGCCTCGGCCGCCGTCATCAGCACGATGGCGGCCGCCCCGTCGTTGATCCCCGAGGCGTTGGCGGCCGTCACGGTGCCGTCCTTGGTGAACGCCGGCCGAAGGCCCGAGACGCTCTCGAGCGTGACGCCGTGGCGCACGTACTCGTCATCGGCGACGATGGTGTCGCCCTTGCGCCCCTTGATGGTCACCGGGACGATCTCGTCCCTGAACTTGCCGGCCTTCTGCGCGGCCTCGGCCTTGTTCTGCGAGGCGACCGCGAACCGGTCCTGGTCCTCGCGGGTGATCTGCCAGCGCGCGGCGATGTTCTCCGCGGTCTGGCCCATGTGGTACCCGTGGAAAGCGTCCCAGAGCCCGTCCTTGATCATCGTGTCGACGAACGTGAGGTCGCCCATCTTCTGGCCCGAGCGCAGCAGCTGCGCGTGCGGCGACTGGCTCATGCTCTCCTGGCCGCCGGCCACGACGATCCGCGCGTCGCCCTGCGCGATCTGCTGGGCGCCGAGCGCCACGGCGCGCAGGCCCGACCCACAGAGCTGATTGACGCTCCAGGCCGGGCTCTCGACCGGCACGCCGGCGTTCACTGCGGCCTGGCGCGCCGGACCCTGGCCGGCCGCGGCCTGCAGCACCTGGCCCAGGATCACCTCTTCGACGTCGCCGAGCTCGATCCCGGCCCGCTCGACCGCCGACTGGATCGCGATCTTGCCAAGTTCGTGCGCCGGCAGGCTGGCGAGCGCGCCGTTGAACGAGCCCACGGGCGTGCGCTGGGCGGAGACGATGACGATGTCGGTAAGGCTGTCGGCCATGGCGGCGGCTCCCGTTCAGAGCTGGGCGAGCCGCGACGAGCCCGCGGCCGCGAGCCCCGCGACCATATGCCGGAAGAGGAACGGCCCGTCACCCCCAGCGCGCCGTCGGCGCCTGAATTTGACTTGAAACGGCGGCTGCGTTTGCATGCGCGGCGCCGCAGTGCGAAAAGACGGACCCTGCGGCAAGTCGGGGCTGGAAAACAAATGAGCGAACAGGGCCAGACGCGTAAGCCCGCCCCCGAGAAGGTGGTGATCCAGAAGTACGCCAACCGGCGGCTCTACAACAAGGCGACCAGCACCTACATCACTCTCGACGACCTCGCGGGCATGGTGCGCGAGGGGGTCGACTTCGTGGTCTACGACGCCAAGACGGGCGAGGACATCACCCGCAAGGTGCTGACCCAGATCATCTTCGAGGAAGAGAGTCGCGGCCAGAACCTGCTGCCGATCCAGTTCCTCCGCCAGCTGATCCGGTTCTACGGCGACCAGATGCAGGCGTTCCTGCCGAGCTACCTCGAGCTCTCGCTCGACAGCTTCATCCGCCAGCAGGAGCGGCTCAGAAGCCAGTTCGCGGCGATGAACCCGGCCGGCATCACCGGCTACGAGGAACAGATCCGGCAGAACCTCGCGCTGTTCGATCGGGCGATGAAGATGTTCTCGCCGTTCCCGTTCCGCGCCGACGACGGCGCGGTCCCGGCCACGTCCGAGGCGCCTGCGTCGGATACCGCGAAGGACGATATCGCTGCGCTGCGCGAACAGATGAAGGCGATGCAGGCCCAGCTCGAGGCGCTGGCGAAGAAGAAGTAGCCCGCGGCCCACGCGGCCTCAGTCGCGGCGCGCGTCCGCCCGCGCCTGCCCCCCGAACAGGCGACGGATGTCGAGGCGCGGCGCCCAGCCGAACGGATCGGGCAGGCTTGGGACCGCCGCCAGGTAGCGCCGGGCCGCCTCGCTCTTGCTGGGAAGCGTCGGGTCGCTTTCAGACGCCGATGCCGGCTCGGCGTAGCCCCGGCGGAGCGTAGCTGGGTCGATCTCGAGCCGCCGCGCGATCGTCTCCACGAAGGCGAACGGTTCCTTGCAGAGCGTTTCGTAGGAGATCGAGATCGGAGTTACGCCTTTTCTTGCGAGATACGCCCGCCACCCCCGGTCCTGATCGGCGAGATCGAAGAGGGAGCGGTCGATCGCCTGCGGATCGAAGAAGTCCGGGTTCGACGCCGGCTGCGTCGTGACTGTGTCGTCGATCCCCCAACGGCCGGTCATCCAGGAGAAGTGCTCCGAGACCGCCTGTTTGACCAGGTCCTCGCGATAGAGGTGGATGAAGAGCCCGTCCTTGAGCAACTCCTGCCCGAGCGGGTTGTTCAGCGTCCTGCGGAAGTCGCGGAAGTGGATCTTCGCGGCGAAGACGCCGCCTTGGCATCGCCGGGTCAGAAGGAAGTCGAGATATTTTTCGAGGAAGGCCAGCTGGCCGGCTTCCTCGCCTCGGCGGCGCATCAGCAGGCGATCCCTGCGGCCGCGCGGCCACCAGGTGAGGCCATAGAGGTCGTCCTCGAGCCCGAGCCGCGGCGCCATCTGACCCATGACGATCGGATTGAAGTACTCGTGCGGGACGCCGAGGCCGGCGTTGATCATGTGACGGCAGAGCAGATAGCTGCCGCTGCGCGGGGTCGAGCAGACGAAGACTTTCTTGGGCGCGCCGTCGAAGTCGGGCTGGTCGAGCAGTTCGCTGCTGATCTGCAGCTCGGTGTAACGCGTCATACGCTCGTCTCTCTGGGCGCGCGCCGGTGGTCCGCCCGTCTGACAACGGCGCAACGGCCCCGCATCGGGGGCCTTGCTGCAATCGTCCTGCCACGTGAACAGGCGGGTTGAGGGCGGCGCCAGGTCCAGGACCGGCCCCTAGACCGCCGTCCGAGCGCGACGATCAACTGGCGCTAGCCCGGACCTTCAGCTTGGCGCCGCCGAGGATCTCCACCACCTCGACCTTCGACCTGGCCGCGAGCTCACCGCCGCCGTCGAGCTCGGCCGCCCACTCCTTGCCGTCGACGAATACGCGGCCGACCCCGGACTTGAACGTCGACACCGCCTCGCCGCTGCGGCCCACGATGCGCGGCGCAAGATCGTTGATGTCGCCAGCATCCTTCGCCGCCGGCCGCAGGTAGCGGCGTCCGAGGTAGGTGAAGACCACCGCGGCCGCGGCGAAGAGCACAATCTCCTTGGGCCAGCCCAGATTCACGAACTGGCTCACGACCGCGGTCACCGCCGCGGCCGCGGCCGGCCAGAGCAACCAGCCGGAGCCGGTCACCAGCTCGAAGATCAGGAACACGCCGCCAATCGCGATCCAGCTCCAGAAGGGGTGGGCGAAGAACAGGGCTTCGGCGCTGTCCATCGCTCAGCTCCCGGACGGAACCGCCGGACGCGGCGATTGCGGCGGCTGCCGCGGCGCTGGCGACGGTCCGCCGCCCCCGCGGATCAGCTCGGCGACCCCGGCGATCGACCCCGCGATGCCGGCGAAGTCGGCCGGGATGATCACGGTGCGTTGCTGGGTGGAGTCCGCGAGCTTGCCGAACGCCTCGACGTACTTCTGGGCGACGAAGTAGTTCAGCGCGCTCACGCTGCCGGTTTCGATCGCGTCGGACACCACCTTGGTGGCGGCGGCCTCGGCGCCGGCGAGCCGCTCGCGGGCTTCGGCGTCGCGGAACGCCGCCTCCTTGCGCCCCTCGGCCTGCAGAATCGCGGATTGCTTGGAGCCTTCGGCTCGGGTGATGGCGGCCTGCTTCTCGCCTTCGGCCTCGGTGATCACCGCCCGCCGCTCGCGCTCGGCCTTCATCTGCCGGGTCATGGCGTTGGTGATGTCGGGCGGCGGCTGCAGGTCCTTGATCTCGATGCGCGCCACCTTGACGCCCCAGGGGCTGGTGGCCTCGTCGATAACGCCGAGGAGGCGGGTGTTGATGTGGTCACGGTTGGACAGCACCTCGTCGAGATCCATGGAGCCGACCACGGTCCGCAGGTTGGTCATCACCAGCTGGGTGATCGCGCCCGAGAGGTTGGCCACCCGGTAGGCCGCGGCGGCGGCGTCCATCACCTGGATGAAGACGATGGCGTCGACCTGCACGCCGACGTTGTCCTTGGTGATCACCTCCTGCTGCGGCACCGGCAACACCTGTTCCATCATGCTGATCTTGCGGCCGATCGACTCGATGAACGGCGTCAGGATCGTGATGCCGGGCTTCAGGGTGCGCGTGTAGCGGCCGAAGCGCTGGACGGTATATTCGTAGCCCTGCGGCACGGTCTTGATCGAGGCGAAGGTGACGAAGACCGCCATCGCCAAGATCACCAGAACAATGATGCCGATCACGCTCGCCTCCCCGCAGGTGTCATTGGCCGCCAGCTTATCCAATCGGCGGGCGCGCCGCTATCGGGGGTTGGCGATCGGGTTAAACCGTCGCCGGCGCCCTGGCCCGCCGCAGCGTCTCCAGCCGCGCGATCGCTGCGTCCGCCTCGGCCATGATCCGGTCCACGATCTCGCCGGCCGGGCGCACGTCGTGGACTCCGCCGGCGGACTGACCCATCGCGAAGCATGACTTGTCGGGATCGAGCCCCTCGAGCTGGCCGCCGATGCCGCCCATCACCCCGGCCCGCGACGAGAGGCCGGCCTGCATCGGGAACGGCTGGATGTCTTGAGGACGGCTCTCCCAGTCCTCGACCCAGAGGTTCTTCTTCACCCGCATCGGCTTGCCCGAATAGCAGCGGGTGCGGACGGTCGACTCGTCCGAGGCCTCGAGGATGGTCTCGTGATAGAGCCCGCCGGCGTGCGCCTCGGTCGAGGCGATGAAGCGCGTGCCCATCCAGACCCCGACCGCGCCGAGCGCCAGGCACGCGGCGAGGCCGCGGCCGTCGTAGAGGCCGCCCGCGCCCACGACCGGGACCTTCACCGCCTCCACCGCCTGGGCGATCAGCGGCATCGTGCCGACGAGGCCGGTGTGGCCGCCCCCCTCGCCGCCCTGGCAGATCACCGCATCGCACCCCGCCTGCTCGGCTTTCACCGCGTGCTTCACCGCCCCGCAGACGACCATGACCTTGAGGCCTGCCCGCTTGAGCTTCTCGAGTATCGGCATCGGCACGCCGAGGCCGGCGACGAAACTCGAGGCGCCTTCGGCGATGATGATGTCGACCGAGGCGACGAGGCTCTCCGGACTCGCGGCGAGCAGGTCGACCCCGAACGGCTTGTCGGTGAGCTTCTTCACCTGGCGCATCTGGTCGCGGATGAACTCGGGCTGGCGGCCGGCCATGCCGAGCACGCCGTAGCCGCCGGCGTTGGAGACCGCCGCCGCCAGCTCCGCGAACGAAACCCCGCCCATGCCGGCCAGCATGATCGGCTTCTCGACCCCAAGCAGGTCGCACAGAGGCGTATGCAAGGTCATTTGGAACTCTCCACTATCTCTTTGTAATACCTAGAAAATCGAATAGCCGCCGTCGATAACGAAGGAATCGCCGGTGTGGTACTTCGAGGCGTCGGACGCGAGGTAGACGGCGACGCCGCCGAAGTCGGCCGGATCGCCCCAGCGGCGGATCGGGACGCGCGGGATCACCTTCTCGGCGAAGGCCGGGCTGGCTTGGCCCGCTGCGGTCATGTCGGTGGCGATCCAGCCAGGCAGGATGGCGTTTGCGCGCACGCCGTAGCGGGCGTGCTCGACCGCGATCGCCTTCATCATCGAGATCACGCCGCCCTTGGTCGCCGCATAGGCTTCGTTGCGCGCCGCGCCTTCGATCGCCGCGAGCGAGGCGATCACCGCGATCGAGCCCCCGGGATCGCCGGCCTTGGCGCGCTCGACCATGTGCTTGCACGCCTCGCGGCAGGTGAAGAAGACGCCGTCGAGGTTGACCGACAGCACCCGACGCCAGACGTCGTGGCTCATCTCGGAGAACGAGGGGGCGCCGCCGCCGATGCCCGCGTTGGCGATCACCGTGTCGACGCGGCCCATCGCCGTCACCGCCTCGGCCATCGCGTCGACCACCGCGCCTTCGTCTGCGACGTTGACCTGCTGCGCGAGCACGCGGACGCCGAGTCTGGTCAGCTTGCCCTCCGCGGTCTGGTTGTGATCGGCGTTGGAGCCCCAGATCACGACGTCGGCGCCGGCCTCCGCCAGGGCCTCGACCATGCCGAAGCCGATGCCCCGGTTGCCCCCGGTGACGAGGGCGACCTTGCCCTTCAGATTGAACGGCGCGTAGGCCATGGCGCTTCCTTCTAGCGATGGGCCGCACGAGCGCCCTGCGTCCTTCGAGACGCCCGCTGCGCGGGCTCCTCAGGATGACGAAGGAACGGGGTCGCACACCCTTGCTCGTCATGGTGAGGAGCGCTCGCAGAGCGCGTCTCGAACCACGCACGACGGTGCGGCGGCTCTTCCCTGCCCACAAGCACAAGCCGGGTTCCGCCGGGGCGGTCAAGCGCCGCGGGTCAGTGCCGGAAGACGCGGACTCCGGTGAAGGCCATGGCGACGCCGCGCTCGTCGGCTGCGGCGATCACCTCTGCGTCGCGGATCGATCCGCCCGGCTGAATCACCGCCGTCGCGCCCGCCTCGGATGCCTGGATCAGGCCGTCGGCGAAGGGGAAGAACGCCTCCGAGGCGCAGGCCGAGCCTTTCGCGAGCGACTGCGGCAGGCCAGCCAGCTCCGCCGCCTCGGCGGCGCGGATCGCGGCGATACGGGCCGAATCGCGCCGGTTCATCTGCCCCGCGCCGATACCGGCGGTCTGGCCGCCCTTGGCGAAGACGATCGCATTCGACTTCACGTGCTTGGCGACGGTGAAGGCGAACAGCATGTCGCGCACCTCGGTCTCGGTCGGCTGGCGCTGGGTGACGACCTTCAGGTCGGCCGGCGTCAGCCGGGAGCGGTCGCGAGTCTGGACCAGGAAGCCGCCGGCGACGGACTTGAACGTCAGCCCCTCCCCCGTCGGATCGGGCAGGCCGCCGAGCAGCAGCAGCCGCAGGTTCTTGCGCCTGCGGAAGAGCTTGATCGCGTCCTCGTCCGCCCCGGGCGCGATCACCACCTCGGTGAGGATCTTGACGATCTCCTCGGCGGTCGCGGAGTCGAGCCGGCGGTTCAGGGCGATGATGCCGCCAAAGGCGCTGACCGGATCGCACTGCAGCGCCCGCTCGTAGGCGGTCTTCAGGTCGGGACCGAGCGCCACGCCGCAGGGGTTCGCATGCTTGATGATCGCGCAGGCTGCGCTGGCGGCGGGATCGAACTCGGCCACCAACTCCACCGCCGCGTCGGTGTCGTTGATGTTGTTGTAGCTGAGCTCCTTGCCCTGCAACTGGCCGGCGTTGGCGACGCCGGGCCGGGGGCTGGGAAAGACGTAGAGCGCGGCGGCCTGATGCGGGTTCTCGCCGTAGCGCATGGTCTGTTTGAGCTGCCCGGAGATCGTCCTGCGCTGCGGCCATTCCTCGCCGACCTGGCCGGCGAACCAGGTGGAGATCGCGGCGTCGTAGGCGGCGGTGCGGGCGTAGGCGCGGGCGGCGAGCCGGCGCCGCAGCGCCAGCGTGACGCCGCCGGCGCGCAGCGCCGCCAGCACCTCGGCCATGTCCTCCGGCGCGGTGCAGACGGCGACGTAGCCGTGGTTCTTGGCCGCGGAGCGGATCATCGCCGGCCCCCCGATGTCGATGTTCTCGACGCACTCGGCGAAGTCGGCCTCGCGCGCGACGGTCGCCTCGAACGGGTAGAGGTTGACGTAGAGCAGATCGATCTCGCCGATCGCGTGCTCGGCCATGGCGGCCGCGTGCTCCGGCGCGTCGCGGACGCCTAGCAGCCCGCCGTGGACGACCGGATGCAGGGTCTTGACGCGGCCGTCCATCATTTCTGGAAAACCGGTGAGCTCGGCGACGTCTTTCACCGCCAGGCCGGCCTCGGCGATGGCCGCGCGCGTGCCGCCGGTGGAGACGAGCTCGACGCCGAGGTCGCCGAGGGCCCTCGCGGTCTCGATGAGACCGGTCTTGTCGGAGACCGAGATCAGCGCGCGGCGGACCGGAACCAGATCGGGCGGGGACGGGAATTTGGACGCAGGCACGGCGTGCTCCTAGTCGAAAGGGCGCCCAGGCGTGCGGCTTCAGCAAGAGGTCCACGCTCCCCGGTGGTGACCCACCCTTCGCCAGTCACGCGGACGGGCCGGCTATAGGCCGATGCGGCCGCGAAAGCTAGGCGTCGCCGGCGGCTGGATGCCCCTCGGGCGCGCGGCGAGAGAGGCTCCATGCGGCCATGCCGAACCGAACCATGGCCGCGGCGAGGACGACGATCAGCGTCACCTGCGCGCCGATGTTCACCCCCTGGTCCACCTGGGCGAGCTGCGCCGCGGGCAATGGCCCGGTCACGATCGCCCAGTGGCCGGAGTGAAGCGCTAGGACCGCGACCAGCGCGATGGCGGCCTGCAGCACGAGCTCGAGCGCGAGGGCGATCGAGCGCGTCTCGCGCTTGGCGAGCCAGATCGCGTCGACCGCGATTCCGCCGGCCGCCAGCGCCAGCACGGGCAGGTAAAGGCTGTGCAGCGCCGGCGCGAAGGCGAAATGCAGCACGCCGCCGGTCTCGAGCGGAATCTCGGTCCGGGTCGGGATCAGGCCGACCCACCAGAAGGTGAAGAGCGAGAGAAAGACGATGCCCGCCACGCGTTCGTACCAGGTCTCCCGCCGCCGCTTGCCAATAGAGACGCGAGGCAGGTCGCTGACGCGCCAGTCGACCATGACCCGGCGCCCGGCGTCCGTACGCTGCAGGACGGCGAAGATCACGGTGACGGCCCCGACCGCGGCGAAACCGCCGGTCCAGATCACGCTGAGCGCCTGGCCGAACGCGCGCCAGGCGTCGCCGTGGGCGACCGCGGCGCCCACGACGCCGGTGATCGCCGCGGCGAGCGCGATGGCCGCGAGCACGATCTTCAGGACGAAGGCGTAGACCGGATAGAGCTCCGGCCCGATCAGGTATTGCGGCCGCCCGTAGCGCGCAGCGACGATCAGCGGATGGCCGAACTCGTGCAGCAGCGCCTCCTGCTCGCGGCGGTCGAGGTTGCGTCCGAGTTCCGCCTCCTTCTCCTCGCGCCGGTTCAGCAGCACGTCGCGCAGCTCGGCGACGATGTCGTCGCGCTGCGCGGACGGCAGGAAGAGACGCACGGCGTCGAGATAGCGGTCAGTGAGGTCCATGACGCGGTCCCCTTTCAGATCAGGCGGTTGAGCGATGCGTTGATGGCGCGCCATTCCGCGGCGAGTTCCGCCAGCAGGCCCGCGCCGTCGGGCGAGAGGCGGTAGAAGCGCTTGTTGCGCTTGTCCTCCTCGCGCCACTGGCTGGTCAGCAGCCCCTGCGCCTCGAGCCGGCGCAGCATCGGGTAGAGCGCGCCCTCGTCGATCTCGAGCCCCGCGTCGGCGAGCTCCTTGCGCAGGGTGTAGCCGTAGCGCTCGTCCTTCAGCGCCGCGAGCACGGCCAGCACCAGGCTGCCGCGCCGCAGCTCGAGCCTGAGCTTCTCGAAGGTGTCGTCGTCCAACGGCATGAACCCGTGCGCCACATAGTGTGTTCCACACAGTGTGTGCCACACAGTATTAGGACGGTCAATATGCATCTTCACGCCGGACAAGCCGCGCCAGCGACGCCGATCCACGGCCGGACGGCCATCGCAGGGCTGGAGTTCGGCGGGAAGCGGCT
>DATKMZ010000119.1:0-11981 GCA_035541575.1 Caulobacteraceae bacterium
CCGCCAGGCCCGCGCGCCGGGGCGACCGTGGAAGAGGCCCAGCATGTGCCGGGTCATCGCCGCCAGACGCGTTCCGCGCGCCAGCTCGGCGCGGACGTAGGGCAGATAGGCCGCGACCGCCGCCTCCGGCGTCACGTCCGCAGTCGCGCCGAAGACCCGCCGGTCGGCTTGGCCCAGCAGGCCCGGCGTGTGGTAGGCCGCGCGCCCCAGCATGACGCCGTCGACGTGCGCGAGGTGCGCCTCCGCCTCGTCGAGCGAGCCGATCCCGCCGTTGATGACGACGCTCAGTTCGGGCCGCTCGCGCTTCAGCCGCCAGACCAGCGGATAGTCGAGCGGCGGGATCTCGCGGTTTTCCTTTGGCGACAGGCCCTTCAGCCACGCCTTGCGCGCATGGACCACGAAGACGCGCACGCCGGCCGCCACGCAAGCGTCCACGAGGCTGAACAGCGTCGGCTCCGGGTCCTGATCGTCGACGCCGAGCCGGCACTTGACGGTCGCCGGGACGCTCACGGCGGCCGCGATCGCCGCCATGCACTCGGCCACCAGCGCCGGCTCGGCCATGAGGCAGGCGCCGAATCGGCCGCTCTGCACCCGGTCGGACGGGCAGCCGACGTTGAGATTGATCTCGTTGTAGCCGAGGTCCGCGCCGATCCGCGCCGCCTGGGCGAGCCTTGCCGGCTCGGCGCCGCCGAGCTGCAACGCCACCGGGTGCTCGGCCGAATCGAACGCCAGCAGCCGCGCGGGGTCGCCGTGGATGACCGCCTCGGCCGTCAGCATCTCGGTGTAGAGCCGCGCGTGCTGGCTGAGCGTCCGGTGCAACCGCCGGCAATGCCGGTCGGTCCAGTCCATCATCGGCGCAACGCAGAGCCTATGGTCTCGATCGCTCAGGACTTTTCTCGCGGGTCGGCGCGGCGCGCGCCATTCGGCGCGGGGGAGATACGACGTTTTGCGCCGCCTTTCGGCCAACGCAAGTCCGGCCCCCAAGGGGAAAGGCGCTCCGGAACGAATTCCGGAGCGCCCGCGGGCGAAAGACTGTCAGGGGGAGACTAGCTCGCCTTTCGCACGTCCCATACGTCCCTTGATCTTGGACGTAAGCTCGTCATCTGCGTTAACCGGAACCTATGCGACGCGCTCCCGCGGCGAATTGATCGAGGTCAAAAGGCGGCGGAATCCCCCTGGCTCGCGCCAGGGTCCGGGCTCAATTGTCCAGGCCCAAACCGCTGTAGGATCGCGGCGACGATCCGGAAAGCCGGGACCTACTTCGCACCAACGGCGATGAGTAGCTCCCGGACTGGCCGTTTCTGCGCCCCTCCGGGATGACACAGTACTTAGTAAGTTGAATCGGTGGGATAATTCCGAAAGCGCAATTGAGTACGGACCTTAGTCGACGAGCGCCTTCAGCCGGTACGCAGCGACGACTACGGCCGCCTCTGCGCGCAACGCGCCGATCTGCGCGGCCAGCGCCTCTCGCTCCGCGTCGAGCAGATCGAGAGTCGGCTTCTCGCCGACCCGCACCTCTTCACGCACGCTGATCAGCGCCGCGTCGGCGGACTTCGACTGGGCGTCCGCAGCGACAGCGACCTGCCTCGCCGTCGAAAGACCGTGCCAGGCCTCGACCGCCGCTTCGCGCAGCGCCTCGCGGGTCTGGGCCAGGGCGGCCGCGGCGGCGCCTCGGTCGGCGGCCGCTTCGCTGATGCGTCCCGACGTCAGGCCGCCGGAGAACACCACCCAGCGGCCCTCGACGCCGACGCTCGCGGCGTCCGCGTGGTAGCCGGGGAAGAACTCGTCGCGCACGCTCGACGCTCCGGCCACGAGGTCGACGGTCGGGGCGCGGCCGGCCTTGGCCTGCCGGACCTTCTCGTCCGCGGCCGAGAGCGCCGCTTGCGAGGCGGCCAGTCCGGGGTTGTGCGCCTCGGCCTGCGCCACCGCTTCGTTGACGTCGCCGGGTGGGGCGGGCAGCGCGGCGGGCGCTTCGAGGGCTGCCGCAGGCTCGCCCACCAGCGCCTCGTACCGTGCCTGCGCCACAGCCAGGTCGCCCTCGGCCCGCGCCGCGTCGGCGCGCGCGCCTGCCGCCCGCGCCTGAGCTTCGTCCACGTCCGTGCGCGGGACCGCGCCGTCCTGGAATTTGCGCGCGGCCTGCTCGGCCACCAGCTTGAGCTCATCCACTTGCCGCTGTTGAAGCACGACGGCCTGTTCGGCGACGCGGACCTGCTCGAACACCTCTGCGACGTCCGCGCCGAGGCCGAGCTCGGCGTTGGCGTAGGCGTCGTCGGCGCCCGCGGCGCCGGCTCGCGCGGCCTTGGCCGCCGCGTCGGTCGCGCCGCCGTTGAAGAGCGCCTCGCGCAGCTCGATCCCGGCCGAGCGCGGCGTAAGAGTCTGGTCCGGGAAGCCGAAGAAGCCGCCGAACGCGGTCGGCGCGCGCGAGATCGAGGCTTGCAGACTGACGGTGGGAAAGCGGCCGGCCTCGGCTTCGGTGACCCGCGCCCGCGCCGCCTCGCGCTCGGCGCCAACGCGCTGCAGGCCAGGATCGTGCTTCAGGGCGAGCGCGATCGCCTCGTCCAGCGTGGTCGCCCGCCCCAGCGCCGGCGCGAGCGCCACCGCCGCGACGGCGAGGAACGCGACGCGCAGGCGCATCAGCTGAAGGCTTGGCCCGGCTTGGCGCCCAGCGCCCTGAAGAACATCGCCGCCGGACAGAAGCCGGTGAACGAGGCCTGGAACAGGTTCGCGCCCACGAACGCGGTCAGCCACAGCCAGAGCGGGCTGACGAAGTAACCCAGCGCCAGGCTGATCAGCACCAGCGCTCCGGCGAAGGCCATCACGGCGCGGTCGACAGACATGGATCGGTTCTCCTCTGCTTGGCTTCCACGCGCGGCGGCGCGACGGCGACGGCGTCAGGCCGCATGCGCCGGCGCACGCGGTTCGGCCTTGAGCTTGCGAGCGCCCATCAGGTCGAGCGCCATCTTCTCGTAGAAGGGCGTCGCCTCGCCGTGACGCACCTTGGCGAGGAAGTACTTTTCGAAAGCGACCTTGGCGGTGTGCACCCACTTGCCCTTGGCCGCCCAGTTGACGTTGCGCGGCGGGATCTGCGGCTGGGCCATGAAGGCGACGCCGCCGTCGCCGAAGTCGGCCAGGCAGATCGCGTTCCAGGTGGCCTCGCGGCTCGGCGCCTGGCCGTTCAGCTCCTGCCGCAGGTTCTGCGCGATCGCCGTGACCATGCTCTCGATCATGAAGCCGGTCTTGGGCACGCCGACGGGCACCGGGGTCTTGCCCGTCGGCGCGATCGCGACGCAGACGCCGAGCGCGTAGACGTTCTTGAACGTCGGGTTGCGCTGGCGGCTATCCACCACGATGAACCCGCGCGGATTGGTGAGACCCTCGATCCCCCGCACCGCGGGAACGCCGCGAAACGCCGGCAGGATCATCGAATAGGCGAACGGCAGGTCGTGCTTGGCCTTGGTCTGGCCGTCCTCGCCGACCTCCTCGACGTGCACCACGCCCGGCTCGACCGACGCGATCTTGGCGTTGGTGATCCACTTGATGTCGCGGTTGCGCAGCTCGGATTCGAGCAGGCCCTTGGTGTCGCCCACCCCGTCGAGGCCGAGGTGGCCGATGTAGGGCTCGGAGGTGACGAAGGTCATCGGCGCCTTGTCGCGGATCTTCCGCCGGCGCAGCTCCGCGTTGAGGATCATCGCGAACTCGTAGGCCGGGCCGAAGCACGAGGCGCCTTGGACGGCGCCGACCACGATCGGTCCCGGCGTCTCGCAGTAAGCCTCGAACGCCGCGGCCGCCTTCTCGGCATGGTCGATGTGGCAGACCGACTGGGTATGGCCGGCGAGCGGCCCGAGGCCCTCGATCTCGTCGAACGCCAGGTCGGGGCCGGTGGCGATGACGAGGTAGTCGTAGGCGAGGCTCGAGCCATCGCCGAGGGCGACGCGGTTCTCGGCCGGGATGACCCGCTCTGCTCCGCAGGCCTTCAAGGCTACGCCTTTGCGGGTCAGCACGGGGGCAAGTTTCACCTCGATCGCCGCGCGTGTGCGCCAGCCCACCGCCACCCAGGGATTGGACGGCACGAAGGAGAACGTGTCGCCCTGCGAGACGACCGTCACGTCGGCGTCCTTGCCGACGGCCTCTTTGATCTCGAAGGCCGCCACCGAACCGCCGAGCCCGGCGCCGAGGATGACGATCTGCGGCTTGCTCATCTCGAGCATCCTTCTTCTAATCGCCCGCAGTCTCGGTCCGCCGCGGGCGAGCCGCCTTGACCCATCTCAAGGTCGCCGTGCGACCGGCCGCTACTTTCGCGGGCAGATGGGCAACGCGTTCACACCTCGCATCGCGGCCGGAACGGCGGTCTTCGCGGCGCTCGTCCTGCTGACGGGATGCGGCGGCGGCGAACGGTCGCCCGCCGCGCCGCCCGTGGTTCAAGGCGAGCGCCTGGTCTTGCGTTACGTGCCCGCGCCGGACCTGAAGCCGGTCGCCGCCACGGTGACCAGTCGCGATGCGGCGGAGGCGCGCGCCCGCATCGCCGGAACCCTCGTGCGGCTGGAGGTGAGAGCCGGCGACCTCGTGCGGCGCGGCCAGGTGATCGCGGTGGTCTCCGACCCTCGCATCGGGCTCGAGACGCGGGCCTACGACGCGCAAGTCGCCGCCGCGCAGGCCCAGAGCATCAGCGCCTCGGCCGAGCTCGCCCGCACGCAGGACCTCTTCGAACACGGCGTCTACGCCAAGGCCAGGCTCGAGCAGATGACCGCGGCCGCCCATGCCGCCGCGGGCGCCTTGGGCGCCGCACGCGCCCAGCGCGCCGCCAGCGCCGAGCTCGGCGCACAGGGCGCGATCGTCGCCCCCGCGGACGGTCGGGTGCTAAAGGCCGACGTGCCCGCAGGTTCCGTGGTCCAGCCTGGGCAATCGATCGCGACGCTGACCGCCGGCCCCATCGTGCTACGCGTCGAGACGCCAGAAGCGGATGCGGCGGGTCTCAAGGTCGGCCAGACCGTCGACATCGCGCCGGGCCAGCCGGGCGTACCCGCCGGCCAGGCCAAGATCGTCCAAGTCTATCCCGCCGTCGACGCCGGCAAGGTGATCGCCGATCTCGACGCGCCGGGCCTGTCCAACGACCTGATCGGACGCCGGGTCGCGCTTCGGCTCGCCCTCGGTCAGCGCCAGGCGCTGCTGGTTCCGGTTCGCTTCGTGATCACGCGGTCCGGCGTCGATTATGTGCGCGTTCTCGAGCCCGACGGGACGGCCGACGAGACGCCGGTGCAGGTCGCGCCGGGTCCTTCGGCGATGCAAGTCGAGGTGCTGTCGGGCGCGGCGGCCGGCGACGTGCTCGTCGCGCCCGGAGCCGGAAGATGAGACTCGGCCTCTCCGGCCGCCTCACCGCCGCCACCATCGCTTCGCCGCTGACGCCGCTCTTCCTGATCGCGGCGCTCGCCATGGGCCTGCTGGCGCTGGTTTCCATCCCGCGCGAGGAGGAGCCGCAGATCAGCGTGCCGCTGGTCGACATCATCGTGCGCGCCGACGGGCTGAAGGCGCCCGACGCGGTCGAGCTGGTGGCCAAGCCGCTCGAGGCGATCGTCAAGAGCGTCAGCGACGTCGAGCACGTCTACACCCAGGCCGACGACGACCAGGTGATGGTCACCGCCCGCTTCAAGGTGGGCGTCGACCCCGACAACGCGATCGTCCGTATCCAGGAGAAGGTGCGCGACAACTACGACAAGATCCCGGTCGGCATCCCCGAGCCGCTGATCGTCGCGCGCGGCATCAACGACGTGCCGGTGGTGGTGCTGACCCTCTCGCCGCGGCCCGACGTGGCGGGGCGCTGGAACGACCAGGCGCTCTATGAGATCGCCGGCAAGCTGCGGACCGAGATCATGAAGGTCGACAACGTCGGCCTCACCTTCATCGCCGGCGGTCGGCCGGAGGAGATCCGCATCGAGCCCGATCCCGCGCGGCTTCAGGCCCACGGCGTGCCGCTGGGCGCCCTGATCGAGACGGTCCGCCAGGCCGATCGCAGCTTTCCCGCCGGCCGCATCCGCGACGCCGGCGCGGCGGTCGACGTCGCCGCCGGCCACACGCTGCAGACCCCGCAGGAGATCGGCCTCCTGACCGTCCCCTCGGCGGGCGGACAGCCGGTCTACGTGCGCGATGTCGCGAACGTCATCCAGGCGCAGCGTGAAGATCAGGCGCGGGCCTGGCGCTACGCCCGCGCCGGCGAGGGCTGGAGCCAGACGCCCGCCGTCAGTCTCGCCATCGCCAAGCGCAAGGGCGCCAACGCCGTCGTGCTGGCGAGCGACATCCTGAAGCGCGTCGAGGCGCTGCAGGGCTCGCTGCTGCCCGCCGACCTGCAAGTATCGGTCACCCGCAATTACGGCGAGACGGCCAGCGACAAGGCCAATGAACTGCTGTTCCACCTGGCCCTCGCGACGCTTACGATCGTCGCGCTGATCGCCGTCGCGATTGGCGTGCGCGAGGCGCTGGTCACGGCGATCGTCATCCCGACGACGATCCTGCTCACGCTCTTCGCCTCCAACCTGATGGGCTACACCATCAACCGCGTCAGCCTGTTCGCGCTGATCTTCTCGATCGGCATCCTCGTCGACGATGCGATCGTCATGATCGAGAACATCGCCCGCCACTGGGCGATGAACGACGGGCGCACCCGCCAGCAGGCCACCATCGAGGCGGTGGCCGAGGTCGGCAACCCGACGGTGCTCGCCACCCTCACCGTCGTGGCCGCGCTGCTGCCGATGCTGTTCGTGTCCGGACTGATGGGCCCCTACATGGCGCCGATCCCGGTCAACGCGTCGGCCGCGATGGTCTTCTCGTTCTTCGTCGCCGTGGTGATCGCGCCCTGGCTGATGATCCGCCTCGCGCGCAAACGGCCGGCGACGGCTCACGACCACGACGAAGGCCCGCTCGGCCGGCTCTACCGCCGCGTCGCCGGCCGCGTGATCGGAACGCGGCGCAGCGCCTGGACCTTCCTGATCGGGGTGGGCGTGGCGACGCTGCTCGCCTGCGCGCTTTTCGCCACCAAGACCGTCACGGTGAAGTTGCTGCCGTTCGACAACAAGTCGGAGCTGCAGGTCGTGCTCGACCTGCCGCAGGGCGCGAGCCTGGAGACGACCGAGCGCACGCTGGGCGAGGTGGCCGCCATCACCAGGCGACTGCCCGAGGTGGTCTCGGCCGAGGCCTACGCCGGGACCGCGGCGCCCTTCAACTTCAACGGTCTTGTCCGCCACTACTATTTGCGCAGCAAGCCCGAGCAGGGCGACCTGCAGATCGAGCTCTCGCCCAAGGACACGCGCAGCCGCGCCAGCCACGCGATCGCGCTCGACCTGCGCCAGCGGCTGGCGAAGCTGGCGCTGCCGGCCGGGTCGACCCTCCGCGTTGTCGAGGCGCCGCCCGGCCCGCCCGTGCTGGCGACGCTGCTGGCCGAAGTCTACGGGCCGGACGCCGCGACGCGCCGGACTGTGGCCGATCAGGTGAAGGCCTTCTTCAAGTCCACGCCTTACATCGTCGACGTCGGCGACAGTCACGGCCTGCCGCGGCCGGTGCTGCGGCTCACGCCTCGTCGCGACCAGTTGGAGCATTTCGGCGTCTCCGACCGGGAGGTGTTCGACTCCATCGCCGCCGTGATGGGCGGCCAGGTCGTCGGCTACTCGCACCGCGGCGAGGATCGTTCGCCGATGGAGATCTCGGTCCGCCTGCCGCAGTCGCAGCGCGCCTGGACGAGCCAGCTGGCTGCGACGCCGGTGGCGATCGCCCGCACCACGGCCGGGCCGAAGCTGGTGCAACTGGGCGAACTCGTGGACGCGAGCCGCGAGGCCGGCTCGTATCACGTCTACCGGCGCGACGGCCACGACGTGGAGATGGTCCTGGGCGAGCTCGCGGGCCAGTACGAGGCGCCGATCTACGGCATGCTGGATGTCGACAGCCTGATCCAGCGCCACGACTGGGGCGCGCTTCTCAAGCCAGCGATCCGCCTGAACGGCCAGCCCACCGACGAGACCCGCCCGACCGTGCTCTGGGACGGCGAGTGGGAGATCACCTGGGTCACCTTCCGCGACATGGGCGCGGCGTTCGGGGTCGCCATCCTCGGCATCTACTTCCTGGTCGTGGCGCAGTTCGGCTCGTTCAAGCTGCCGCTGGTGGTGCTGACCCCGATCCCGCTGACCCTGGTGGGCATCGTGATCGGCCACATCCTCTTCCACGCGCCGTTCACCGCCACCTCGATGATCGGCTTCATCGCGCTCGCCGGCATCATCGTGCGCAACTCGATCCTGCTGGTCGACTTCATCCGCCACAAGCAGAGCGAGGGCGGCTCGCTGCGCGAGGTGCTGCTCGAAGCCGGCGCGATCCGCTTCAAGCCGATCCTCCTGACCGCGCTCGCGGCCATGATCGGCGCGGCCGTCATCCTCACCGACCCGATCTTCCAGGGCCTCGCGCTCTCGCTGCTGTTCGGCCTCGCTTCGTCGACCCTGCTGACCGTGCTGGTGATCCCGGCGATCTACGTTGTCCTGCGCGACGACGGGCGCCCGGCGGCGCCGGAGCCAGCCGCCTCCCCCGCCACGCCATGACCGGCCGCCTCAGAGCTTCGCCGCGCCGAGGCGGAGCGCGTTGGTGATCACGCTGACCGAGGAGAGCGCCATCGCCCCCGCCGCGATCTGTGGCGAGAGCAGCAGGTGCAGCGGCGGATAGAGCAGGCCCGCCGCGATCGGCACGCCGGCGGCGTTGTAGACGAACGCGAACACGAGGTTCTGGCGGATGTTGCGCATCACCGCGCGCGAGAGCCGGCGCGCCTTTACCAGCCCCTGCAGATCGCCCTTGAGCAGCGTCACGCCCGCGCTCTCGATCGCGACGTCGGCGCCGGCGCCCATGGCGACGCCGACCTCCGCCGCGGCCAGTGCAGGCGCGTCGTTGACGCCGTCGCCAGCCATCGCGACAGCGCGGCCCTCGGCGCGGAGCTTCTGCACCACCTTCGCCTTGTCCTGCGGCGGCACGTCGGCCTCGACCTCGCCGATGCCCAGCCGGGCGGCGACCGCGAGCGCGGTGGTGCGATGGTCGCCGGTCATCATGACCAGGCGCACGCCCTCTTCCTTGAGCGCCCTGACGGCGTCGGGCGTCGTCGCTTTGATCGGGTCGGCGATGCCGACGACGCCGGCGAGGACGCCATCGACGGCCGCGAAGATCGCTGTTGCGCCCTCCTGGCGCATGGCCTCGGCGTCCGACGCGAGAGGCGCGGTGTCCACACCCAGTTCGGCCATCAGCGGCGCGCCGCCCAGAGCCACGCGCCGGCCGTCGACCACCCCCAGCACGCCCCGGCCAACGGGCGAGTCGAAGTCCTTCGCCTCGGACAGGGCGAGGCCGCGTGCCCCGGCGGCGCGGACGATCGCGTCGGCCAGCGGGTGTTCGCTGCCGCGTTCGAGACTGGCCGCAAGGCGTAGGAGCTCCGCCTCGTCGTGGCCTGCAGCCGTTCTGATCGCCGTGACGGCCGGTCGGCCTTCAGTGAGCGTGCCGGTCTTGTCGACGACCAGGGTGTCGATCTTCTCGAACCGCTCGAGCGCCTCGGCGTTCTTGATCAGGACGCCAGCGTGGGCGCCGCGGCCGACGCCGACCATGATCGACATCGGGGTCGCGAGTCCCAGCGCGCAGGGGCAGGCGATGATCAGCACCGACACGGCGGCAACGAGCGCATAGGCGAACCTGGGCTCTGGCCCAACGCTCGCCCAGACGATCGCGGCCGCTAGCGCCACCGCGACCACCGCTGGCACGAACCAGCCGGAGACGACGTCCGCCATGCGCTGGATCGGCGCACGGCTGCGCTGCGCCTCGGCGACCATCTGCACGATGCGCGCGAGCAGCGTGTCGGCCCCTACCTTCTCGGCCCGCATCACGAACGAACCGGTCTTGTTGATCGCGCCGGCGATGACCTTCGCGCCGGGTTCCTTGGTCACCGGCATCGACTCGCCGGTGACGAGGGATTCATCGATCGAGACACGACCCTCGATCACCTCGCCATCCACCGGGATCTTCTCGCCGGGACGCACCCGCAGCCGGTCGCCGACATGGATCAGGTCGAGCGTCACCTCCTCGTCGGCGCCGTCGTCCCGAACGCGACGCGCTGTCTTCGGCGCGAGGTTCAGCAGCGCCTTGATGGCCCCGGAGGTCCGTTCGCGGGCGCGCAGCTCCAACACCTGCCCCAAGAGGACCAGCACGGTGATGACCGCGGCGGCCTCGAAATAGACCGGGATCGCGCCTTCCATGTCGTGGAACGCCGGTGGGAACGCGCTCGGGGCGAGCACCGCGACCACGCTGGCCGCATAGGCGACGCCGACGCCCATGGCGATCAGCGTGAACATGTTGAGGTTGCGCGAGACCAGCGAGGCCCCGCCGCGCTCGAGGAACGGCCAGCCGGCCCAGAGCACCACCGGGCTCGCCAGCGCGAACTGCAGCCACTGCGAGACGTGGACGCCGATCGCCACGGTCCAGCCGAACAGGTGTCCGCCCATCTCCAGCGCGAACACCGGGACGGTCAGCGCAAGGCCGATCCAGAACCGGCGGGTCATGTCCGTCAGCTCTGCGCTCGGCCCGGCGTCGGGCGTGACGGCGAACGGCTCCAGCGCCATGCCGCAGATCGGACATGCGCCCGGATGGTCCTGCCGAACCTCTGGGTGCATCGGACAGGTGTAGATCGTCCCTGACGGCGCGGGCGGCGGCTCGGCGCTCGGCGACAGATACCTCTCGGGATCTGCGATGAACTGGGCTCGGCACCCGGCCCCGCAGAAGTGGAACGTGGCGCCAGCATGCTCGGCGTGGTGCGGCGTCCTCGCTGGGTCGACCTTCATGCCGCAGACCGGATCGATGACCGTCGCACCCGGGGCCGCGCCGGCTTCGGCGTGGGCGTGCTGTTGTCCGTTCATGCGCAGCTCCGGCATATCGGAATATACCCCTAATAGGTATTTTGAGAATACACCATATGGGTATATGACAACCTCAGAGGGAGGACCGGCGCTTTGAGACAGAGCCACAGACCAAAGCTGCTGAACCGGCTGCGGCGCATCGAGGGTCAGGTGCGCGGGGTCGCGCGCATGATCGAGGAGGAGCGCTACTGCATCGACGTGCTGACCCAGCTTCGGGCGGTCCGCGCCGCGCTAACGCGGGTCGAGACGGAGATGCTGAAAGATCACCTCAGTCACTGCATCGAGTCGGCGATCGTGCGGGGCGACCAGGCCGAGCAACGGCAGAAGGCGAGCGAGCTCATCGAGCTTCTCGAGCGCGCCGCGCACTGAGCCTGCGCGCGCTGGCGCTGAGCGCGGCGACGGCCCTCGCCACGACCGAGGCCGCCGCACAAGGCATGGCCCCGACGCGCAATGGCCGCCGGGTCGCGCGAGCGGATCGCGGCGGCGGGACGCGACGCCCGCCGCCGCGCCGGCCCTCAGTGCGCCATGGCCCCGCCCGACGCCGACATCGAGTCCGACGACATGGCGCTGGACGACATCGCGCTTGGCGAGGCGGCCATCGGCTTGGCGGCCATCGGTGCGGCCGCCATGGCATGCGCGTGGCTGTGACGCTTCCTGTGCGCCATCGAATGCGACATCGTCGCGCTCTTGGCGCCAGCGTCGCCGGCCATCATCGGGTCCGCCGCCGCAAACGCCGCCGGGGCGAGCGCTGCTGCTGCTGCCGCCGCGACGAACGCGGCCCGGCGCGCGAGGACTCTCAGGTCCATCCTCTTCTCCTCTTCGACAAAGCCCGCAGGGGATGCAGCCGGGGCGTTGAGCCCCTCGCCGCGACAGGCGGGCCAAAGACTGCGCGGCGGAACGGGCGTCCGCCGGCGGTCCCACCAGGCCCGCGTCGCGACGCCGGCCCGAACGGCTGGATGCACGTGCTCTACCGTTTCCCCCGTGTGATCGACCTGGCGGCCGGCGAGGCCGTCGAACTTCTGGCCAGCCACAACCGCACCGCTCTCACGGTCACGCTTTCCCACT